>SLIL01000262.1 GCA_007135645.1 Bacteroidales bacterium | reverse complement strand
TTCGTTTTCAATGATGTGAGCATGGGAGAGGATATGGAACACTTCAAGGAATTGATGACCGCCATGATCCCCCTGAAGAAAAAATGGGGAGGCCTCGTATCCACGAAAGTTTTCCACGATCCGGAGATACCGCCCCTGTTAAAAAAGAGCGGATGCATATACCTGCTCCTGGGGTTCGAATCCATTGACAACCAGTCATTGCAGAGCATCAGCAAGGGGTTCAATAAATTTGAGGAATACAAGCACATTATTGACGTAATGCGCCAGAACGACATTATCCTGATGGCCTGTTTTATTTTTGGATTTGATCATGATGACAAAGGGATCTTTGAACGGACCGTGGATTTTGTGAATGATTACAAGGTGGATATTCCCCGTTATGCCATTTACACCCCCTATCCCCAAACCGAAGCCTTTATGAAACTTGATAACGAAGGGCGCTTGTTGCATAAACACTGGCAGCATTATGACACCCAGCATGTGGTGTTTCAACCCATGCAGATGACCCCGCAAGAGCTGGACGATGGTTTTATCCGGGCCTACAGGAAAACCTTTACCCCCTGGTCATCACTGAAAAGAACCATCAACTCCGGCAAAAACTTCCCCCTCACTTTTGCCGGAAACCTTGCTTACAACATTTACATCCGACGACTTATGAACGAAAAAAACAGGATCCTCTATAAATGATCTTAGGCTGAAGTAAAGATGAAACCCGACCCAACCCAGCCCTTATATCGCAAACTCTGGCTGCATGCATCGCTGGTGTTGGTTATGCTTTCCATAATGCTTGCTTTTACACGGGTGCCGGTAATAGAAACCCGGTTTGATGATCTGGATATCGAGAACAATCCCTACAAAAAATCCGGGGAGCGAATGGCAGAATTATTCCAGGCCAGAAACCTTGTTCAGGTGGTGGTAAATCCTTCCGGCACTCAAATGGATGAATTTGCTGATGCCCTCGATTCACTCAAAACCAACCTGGAAGAGGCTTTCCCGGGCATGCGGGTAGAAACCATCAACAGGGTTCTGCCTGTTATTTACCGTTATGTGGGGCGGGACCCCACCATAAAACATGCCCTCACGGCTGCGCTTGATATTCCGGTAGCCCGTAACCTGGTGAGCAGGGATACTACCTCTGTTTTGCTGGTGGCGTTTGCAGATGATACACAAAACTTCAATGTCCGGAGTTTTGACTCTGTTCTTTCGTTGCCCGTTCCCGGCATTCAAAGCACCGCTCCGTTGAGCACTGCACATATCGAACACCAGACCGAAAGATCTATCATTGATGATTATTACAGGATCATTCCCTTGTTTCTGCTGCTCTTTGTGGGTTTGCTCTATTTTTCCTACCACAGCATGAGTGCGGTATTTTTCTGCATGATCAATCTTTCTCTTTCTTTTATCCCGGTGATGTTTTTCTTCACCCTTTTCAATGCAAATATCAATCAGGCTACCATGCCTGCCATACCGGTTGTGGCGATCCTCTCCCTTTCGGCTTCGGTGCACCTGCTCACCGGTTTCCGGTTTCGGCACGACAGCGGCAATCGCTTCGAAAGGATCACCCATTCCATTGAGCATTACAGAATACCCACGTTTTTATCCGCCCTTACCACATCCGTATCCTTTTGTTCGTTTTACCTGAGCGATTCGCTCTACATACGGCAGTTTGGAATCATTTCGGGCTGCAGCATCCTTACAGTGTATTTCATCACCTTTCTGCTGGCACCCTATACCCTTCGAATAGTGCGAGAAGTCCCTTCCCGCAATAATATGCCACAATTTGCCCACAGAATTGAGCAATTTCTTTTCGCCTACCATAAACTCATATCGATGATCCTGGTTTCAATAGCCATTTTATCGGTTTTTTATGTAAACCGGGTTTCTTTCAGTGCCAATATGGAGACCTATATTCCTCTCCGAACCCCTGTCCATAAGAGCATACAGGAACTCAGGAATGGGTTTCATTCACTGGCATCCCTCGATGTTATGGTTGAAAGTTCCACAAAACCTGATAGCTTGTCACGGGGTGCCGTAAGGCGCGAACTTGTAAATGCTATCACCGAACTGGCAACCCTCATTGAAGACTACCCGGGGGTGGTATCGGTCGAATCTGTAAAAGATCAGATTGAATACGAGAACCGGTTCGCCCTTCCCGGGCTGCGTGTGGCCATTTTTCCCCGGGCCAGCAACCCCTATGTCTCACCAGATCAGCTACACTATCGTATCAATATCCGGCTTTCCGATCCGGATGCCATCCCACAGGTAAGGGAGCTGCTGGATCAGGATTTTCAATCATTCAGACCACAATTTAACTATTCAATCTACAGTGATCACCTGTATTTTCAGTTTATCAGCACCGGGATCTCCATTTCCCTGCTCCGCTCCCTGATGGTTTCAGCCATATTCATCGTGTTTGTTATTCTGCTGCTTACCCTCAGCCTGAAAAAAACCCTGTTAACCATTATGGTCAATACCATTCCTCTGGCTTTTATGGTGTTTATTCTTGTGATCTTCGGGGTGGATATGAATATTACCTCTTCAATGTCGCTCGTTATTTGCCTTGGGCTGGTGGTGGATGACACCATTCAGATCCTTTACCGAAGGGTAAGACTAAAAGAAACCATGGGAGAACTGGGTTTTGGCATTCTCACAACTACCCTGCTGGTAGCTACCGGCTTTCTCACATTTCTCATGAGCAGCTCACGCCCCAACCAGATCTTTGGACTTATCTGCGCCACGGTTTTTACCATCGCCGTTATCAGCGACCTTACGGTAATGCCGTGGTTTTTGCGCGATAAAAACAATGAAAAAGATTGATATGACGGGATCAATTCAGTTAGAGTAGTACCCACTGAAGTATCATTTATCTGATATTACCCCTGGAACTGCAACTCGCTCAGATTCCGGTACAAACCGGTCGCTGACCTGAGCAATTCGTTGTGGGTACCCTGCTCCACAATCTGCCCCTTGTCCATTACCAGGATCAGGTCTGCCTTGCGAATGGTGGAAAGGCGGTGGGCAATTACGATGGAGGTGCGCCCTTTCATCAGTTTTTCAAGGGCGTCCTGCACCAGGCGCTCGTTTTCCGAATCAAGGGAAGAAGTAGCTTCGTCCAGGATCAGGATGCGGGGATCTTTTAGCACTGCACGGGCAATGGCTATGCGCTGGCGCTGCCCACCCGACAGCTGGGTGCCGCGCTCACCCACCAGGGTGTCCAATCCGGCGGGAAACTTGCCGATAAACTCCCATGCATTGGCCTTGCGTGCGGCATCTTCGATCATATCGTCTGTAGCACCGGGCCTTCCATAGGCAATATTTTCGCGGATAGTGCCTCCAAAAAGAAATATGTCCTGGGGAACAATGGCCATCTGGCTGCGCAATACCGACAGGGGAATATCCAGGTTATTAATCCCGTCAAAAAGTATGCGGCCCGATGTGGGCTCGTACAAGCCAGGTAGCAACGAAACAAACGTTGACTTCCCCGCACCGCTTGGCCCCACCAGTGCCACAAGGGAGTCGGGCTGGATATCTACGTCGATATGTTTCAATACCTGAAAATCGGGCCTGTTGGGATAACTGAAGGAAAGATGCTCAAAGCGGATACCTCCATGCAGGATCTGATGGGGTTCCAGCTCAGCAACCTGGTAAACCGGCTCGGGCACCTCATTAAAGATCTCCATGAGGTCTTCGGTGGCCCCGATAAATTTCTGCACCCGTGCAAAAACATCGGCCATTCCTCCTATGGTTCCCCCGATAAACACCGTATAGATCACGAAAGAGAACAATTCCCCGGTGGCCAGCTCGCCGGTGGCCAGCAGTGCCGATCCCCTCCATATTACAGCTACCATGGTGCCAAACAACCCCAAAATGATGAAGGAGGAAAAAGCTCCCCGAAGTTTTCCGTTCTTAATTCCTGTTTTAGCAATTTCACGGGTTTTTACCCTATACCTGGCCATCTCAAAAAACTCATTGGTAAACGATTTCACACTTTGTATCCCCTGAAGGGTTTCCTCCACAACGGTATTGGAATCGGCAACCTGTGCCTGGGCAAGCTTGCTCAACCTGCGGATATACCGGCCAAAGACAACCACCAGCACCACCACTACCGGCACAATGGCCAGCATAAACAGGGTAAGCTTCAGGGAGGTGATCATCATCAGCCCAACACCCCCGATGATCACAATAAGCTGCCGGATAAATTCAGCCAGGGTGGTGGTGAGGGCATCCTGCAAAAGGGTAATATCGGCCGAGATTCTGCTGTTTAGCTCCCCTACCCTGCGCTGCTGGAAAAATTTCATAGGAAGCTTGATCAGATGATTGTAGGTGCTCTGCCTGAGATCGGCCAGGGTTTTTTCGGCCACCCTTACAAAAAGAAATATCCGGAAGAATGAGAAAACAGATTGCACCACCAGCACAACTACCAGGATCAATGCAATTCTATTGATCTGATCTGCCAGGATACCCTGATTGCCTGCCTCAACCAACTCGCCCAGCAACTTTGGGAAAGCCAGGCTGGCAGCACTGGAGCCAAAGAGAAAAACAAGTCCCAGTCCATACTCCCATTTGTAGGGTTTCAGATAACGGTATAGCTTAAACAACCTGCTTAATCCCGAAAGGGTGATCTTTTTCTTCAGTTCAGTATCGTTCATCAAAATTTGGTATTCGTACAATCAGTTTGCAAAGTAACATTAATTGGCCGGTTTATGTTGCGGAGATTTTGATTTTAGAATTAAAATGGAGAAATAGGGATTTCTGAATACCCTTAGTCTTCCCAAATTTAGAGCTTTTGTAGTAAGATGCTATTTTTTGCCGTCAGTTTTAACTGACGGGCAAGTAATCATCCCGGGCAAAGAGGGACTTTAGTCCCATTTCTTTTTAGCATCTACTATTGCGCCGGCAACATCTTATCTGCATACAACTACCTTTTGTGACCGGCGCTCTGGATTTACATCAAACCAAATAGCTACTAAGGTTTAAACATTAAGAAAAAATAAGGTTTGCCTTATTGATAGGTTATTTCCTCTTATTAAGTTATCTTCAAATCGCTAATCAAGGCACCCTTTCGGCATTGCAGGTTTCCCGGTAACAAAACAAGGAACGAAGCGGTTAAAAAAAATTCGCAGCCTGTGATACCCATTGTTATTAGTAGCAGTAACATTACTTTGCACGGTATATTATTAACAGAAAAGAATGAAACAAAACAGGCATTGAATTTTTTCAGCGAAGAGACCGCAGTTTTGTCGGGAACCGAGCCGAAAGGCGAGCTCAATGTGACCTAAATAATCAAATTATTACCACATTAAAGATGCGAAGCCTTGATCTTTTGCTACTTTTTGATCAAGCAACCGAGTCCCGAAGGGCGAGCTCAATGTGACAACTTTAATCAAATTATGATCACATTAAAAAGTAGAAGAAAGTTAAAAAAAAGCAGAATGATTAATCGTAGATTTGTCATTATCTCATCTTACACTGCGCACGCGAAGTGTGGGGCCTCGGAATGACAAGTACTTACATTCGCGGAATAGAGGTTTGGGAAGTTTACCAGTTGTGAAGCAGAATAAAATCCTAAATTTGCAATTAACTCCATATTTCGACCATAAAAAATGTAATTAAAAAATAGGCGCTGAATTAAACTACCATGCATGCCCGCTGAGAACACTACCAGATACTTCATTGAATTAAGCTTTGATGGCACTGCTTATCATGGCTGGCAGATTCAGCCCAATGCTCTGACCGTTCAGCAAACCCTGGAGGAGGCTTTTTTTACCATCCTGCGGCAGAAAACCGGTTTCACCGGTGCCGGCCGCACTGACACGGGAGTGCACGCCCTCTCCTACATGGCACACTTTGATGCTGATCTTTCCGGTTCTGGCCTCGCCCCTGCTGGGTTGATCTACAAAGTCAATTGCATATTGCCTCCTGACATTGCCATAAAAACCATCAGGCCCGTACAACCCGATGCACACGCCCGCTTCAGCGCCTTGTGGAGAAATTACGAATACCGGATCACCCTGCACAAAGACCCGTTTCTTGTTGGCCGTGCCTGGCGCATCCCCCATCCCCCTGACCTTGATATGATCAGGCAGGCTACCCAAATCCTTTTTGAATATTCCGATTATGAATGTTTTTCCAAAAGCAATACCCAGGTCAACAATTACCGGTGCAGGATCATGGAGGCCAGCTGGGTGGAGGAAAATAGCCTGATCATCTTCAGGATAAAAGCCGACCGGTTTTTACGCAACATGGTGCGGGCCATTGTGGGCACCCTCATGAATGTGGGTACCGGCAAAATCAACCTCACTGACCTCAGGGCAATCATTGAAAGTAAAAACCGTAGCAATGCCGGTTATTCAGTGCCGGGCTATGGCCTCTATTTTACCGGTGCAGGATATCCTGATGAGGTTTATTGCTGATTGAGTGCTAATGCTATTTGCTTTCTTCGAAGTAGTAGCGAAGCTAATTGCTGGCTATACCATATTGGGTGGTGTAATTATTACAATTTTTCAATCTGTTCTTTTGTTAATCCCGTTAGCTCAATAATCTCAGGTATTGACTTTCCCATTTTTATTGCATTTTTAGCAACCTTTTCAATACCTTCTATTAAGCCCTCATCTCTTGCAGTATCCAATGAATTCTTTAAATCTCGATAGTATTTTAAACTATCCTCGTAGGAACGTATTTGGTCTGGAGTAAATTTGGCAATCTCTGCAGTTTCAAAAAGTTTTTCAAAAATATTTTCTTTAAGTTTATCTGGAATTCTGTCAAGCCTGTTTAAATTTCGCAGAACAAAAAGCCACTTATCAAACCGTGTTTCCAATTCATCAACAGTTTTATTGAACTTAGGCATTTCTAAATAAATAAAAGTCAATTTGTCATAGAACACCTTTTTTGTCTCAATATCTGTAAGTTTTACATCGTATCGAAATTTATCTGGTTCATTTTTATCTGAGTCGAATACAAAGTCAAGTATTGCTATGGTATATATTGCCTTAAGCTCATAATCCCAATCTGCACGCTTAGCCTGTTCCCTAATTGGGAATGTAGAGTAATAAACCGTTCGGTCTTTAAAGAAGTTTTGTTTCGACTTTTGAAGTTCAACTATAAATTTCTCGCCTTTCTCGTTTTCGCAATACAAATCAAATATTGCCTTCCTATCTATGTCAGATGTCCCTAATTGTTCAGTTTTTAAGTATGTCAGGTCTTTTATTTGACCCTGTTCCTCTTTGAGTAGTTCATTTAGAAAATCTAATAATAAGTCTTTATTGGGTTCTTCTCCAAAAAGCCTTATAAAACCATAATCAGTAAATGGATTTATGTATTTTTCTTCAAAGTAGGTCATGACTTTTTTCTGCAAATATACTGAATCTGTCAGATTATTAAGGTGTTGAGGTCTTATTTATTATGCTACCCAACAAAACCATACCAACACAAATCCACACACCATGTAGAGAATAGCGATAAAAACGGTAGCCCCCATTTACCTCAATCACCCACCTCGTAGAGGTGAAATAGCGATAGAAACGGTAGAACCCCATATATCTAAACCACCCCAGCGGGGTGGAATAAGCTTTCACTCCACGCCCACCAAACTGCCCCAGAAGCACCATTCACTTCATAAAAAGCCCACTTCACTAAGTGGCGGAATTTCCTCAGAAAGTCTTTGCTATATTTGATCCATCAATCAGTCATTCACGACTGATTGAATGGCTCATTATGATGACCTAATGAACTGTCAACAGGGGAACTCCATTTCCGTAGCTAATGGAGACAAATGAAATTGGGAAACGGGGGAGCGATTGCTCCCCTTTTTTTATGGAAACTTTATTGAGCGTTGTAAGCGAGGGCTACAATAGATGTCCCATCTTATTCTTTTTGGTGTCCATATAAACCTGGCAATGGGGGCCGACAGGGATGATAATAGGTACATTTTCTGTAATTTCAATACCGTAGCCTGACAGGCCCGTTCGCTTGCTGGGGTTGTTGGTGATCAGACGCACTTTGGTAATCCCAAGGCTTCGGAGGATCTGGGCCCCGATGCCATAGTCTCTTTCATCGGCCTTGAAACCCAGTTCGATGTTGGCCTCCACGGTATCCATCCCTTTTTCCTGCAGATGGTACGCTTTGAGTTTATTGAGCAAACCAATACCCCGCCCCTCCTGGTTCATATAGAGTACAACCCCTTTGCCTTCCTCTTCAACCATTTGCATGGCTTTGTGAAGCTGTCCGCCGCAATCGCATTTGCACGATCCAAAAATATCGCCTGTAACGCATGAGGAGTGCACCCGCACCAGCACCTCTTCATTTTCATCCCAGGTTCCTTTAGTAAGGGCCAGGTGCAACTTATCATTGGTGGTTTGCTTAAAGGCGGTGAGCTTAAAATTACCCCACTCAGTGGGCAGATCAACGGTAATTTCCTGTTTGATGAGGCTTTCTGTTTTAATGCGATATGCAATAAGGTCTTCAATGGAGATAATTCGAAGTTGAAATTTTCTGGCAATTTGCATTAGTTCTGGCAGTCGGGCCATGGTGCCGTCTTCGTTCATAATTTCAACCAGAGCACCTGCCGGCTCGAGGCCTGCCAGCCTGGCAAGATCAATTACCGCTTCGGTATGCCCGGCCCTTTGCAATACACCTCCTTCTCTTGCACGCAAAGGGAAAATGTGCCCTGGGCGGCCAAGATCCTCGGGACTGGTATTCTTATCAGATAATGCTTTGATGGTTTTTGCCCTGTCGCTGGCCGAAATACCCGTGGTACAGCCGTGGCCTATCAGGTCAACTGAAATGGTAAAAGGAGTTTCATATACGGCAGTATTTTGCGGAACCATAAGATCCAGCTGCAATTGATCACAACGCTGCTTTGTTATAGGTGCACAAATAAGCCCCCTGCCATGGGTAGCCATAAAATTTACTATCTCGGGGCTTATGGTTTCTGCCGCCGCCACGAAGTCGCCTTCATTTTCGCGGCTTTCATCATCAACTACAATAACAACCTTACCGGCCTTAATGTCGGCTATCGCATCCTCAATGGAATCGAGCTTTATTTCGTCAGGCCTGGTTTCTTTTGGTTGGCTTCCAAACATTTGATTCTATCTTTTTTAATGATTTAAAAAAACCTGCCAGTAAGGCAAGGTTCATGCTGTAAAAGTGTGTTATAAAGCGCAGGAGCGCCAGGTTAACACCTGCTTTTTTCAATAAAAGGTCCGACAAAGGTAGTACAAACAAAAGGGAGTGTAAAATAAAAACATAAAAATAAAATGTGCTCCCCATAGCCAGCACGATATTTGCCAGGTATGCCGCCAGCAGGAAAAAGGGTCCGGTCCAGCGCAGTGCCTTGTGTGATATAAAACAAAATGAAAGGCCTTTGGTTTTGCTCCATAGCAAATGGGAGAATTTTCGCAGGTTTTGAAAATTCCCGGTGGAAATTCGGACCTTTCTTCTGAACTCGTCTGCCAGGTTGTTACTGATATCTTCATACACTTTGGCCTCCAGGTTGTTGATACACTTATAACCTTTCTCAAGAACTTTCATATTGATATAAAAGTCGTCTACTAAAAAGTTTCGGGGTACGGGCTCATAAAGATCAGCATGTATTGCAAAACATCCTCCGAAGGGGCCCATCATAGTACCCCACAATACACTTTCGTGTTGCTTAATGTAAACCTCTCTTGATATGTAGGCCTTTTCCTGGAAGGAGATCCCCCCGGGATGCATCCGTGTATTGATCATTTGTGAGTCTACCAGTCCAACCCGGTCATCTTTAAAATACCGTACCAGCTCAAAAACAGTGTTTTCGTCAAGCATTACATTGGCATCGGTAAGGATGATCACGCTGCCTGTGGCATTATTAAAAAGATCGTTGATCACATTACCCTTGCCCCTTCGTTGCTGATATGGAAAGAACCGGAGCCCTTCAAACTCTCCGGTAAGCCCGTTTACGATCTCATTGGTGCGATCGGTAGAGCAATCAGACCCTACAAGGACTTCAAGTTTATTGATAGGATAATGGGTTTTGAAAATACTCCTGATCTTCTCTTCTATCACTTCTTCTTCATTGTATGCTGAGATCAGGATACTCACCCGTGGCAGGAGGTCTTGTGCAGCATACGATTCAAGATCTGGCCTTCTTCTGCCAGCCAGCAACTGAAGCAGTAAGGGAAACAAAACGTAGGAATAGAATATAACGGCAACACTGAGCCAGAAAATCACCAGAGCAATCCAGTAAATCAGGGTAGTACCGGCTATCATTTTTTTGAATGGGTTGTGTAAAATTCTGCCAAAAGTAGTGAAATTTTGTGGTTATCGTAATTTTCCCTTACAAAACGCACTGCATTTTCGCCCATCTCTTCAAAGAATGTCCGGTTATTTAACAATTGGTTGATGCATTGAGCAAATCCCTCCTCATGATCATCGATCATAATGTTTTTTCCGTGAGCAACATCAATACCCTCGGCCCCGATGGTGGTGGATACGATGCTTTTGCCAAAGGCCATCCCTTCGATTATTTTTACCCGCATACCACTGCCGGAAAACAAGGGTGCTACCATCACAGCGTTTTCACTGATAAACCGGGCTGCATTGTCAATTTCACCCAGAAAATTGACATTTGGACTTTTTTTCAGCAGGATCTCCAGCCACCGGGGAGCGTTTCGACCTGCTACGTTGAACTGCACGCCTGGCTGCTGCTCCAGTACCAGGGGCCACACCTTGTCAAGAAACCAGATAAGCCCTTCCTGGTTGGGAAACCAGTCGAGGGTACCAATAAAAAATACAGAAGGGAATTTAATACTGCTTCTGTGTAGCAAAGAATCCGACAGTTCGTAACCTGCTGGAATAGTTAAAGATGGTTTCTTATTCCCAAAGCGATCAAATTGACGGGCATCGCGATCAGTAATGGGGATCAGCAGGTCATAGGTATTCAGTATCTTCAGCTTAAATTGCTTGATCCTCCTGGCCATTATACCCAGGTACATTTTTTTCCAGGCAGACTTTTCCTGCTGTGCTACTCTATTCCATATTTCGTGCTCAATGTTGTGTGCCCTGAGTGCAATGACGGCTTTGCTGTATTTTCGGATAACACCGATGTAATAGGCCATATACAACCCTTCCAGCTGCACCACATCAAAATGTTCATTTTTCAACAAATCGGTAAGAGCTTTGCTGAATTGCTCGTTAAAGAACCGTTCAGCATTATAGGGGTTGGAGGAGAAAAGCAGGTTTTTTACAGCAGCTCCCAGGCGCAGATCTGTATTAATATGTACATCTTTGAAAGTTACAAGATCGGTAAGCTCAGTTGGGATATCATTGAGATCTGAAAAGTGCTTTGTGGTATTCATACCCAAAATGGTAACCTGGTGGCCGATGCGCGCAAGCCCTTTGGAGAGATTCAGGGTGGCGATAGCTCCTCCATCTTTGGGAGGGTAAGGAATCTTATTGGTTAACTGCAGTATCTTCATCCTTTTTGTTGCGTTTTTTCAGCAATGAGAATCCGGTGGCCCTGATACGGGCAATCCTTGATATATAGCTGTCCATATCCATAAGTGAAGAGTCGGTGGTGGCCTGTATGGTAAGCAGGATAGCAATGGGGAGCAACAAAAGGCTTGACATCCACATTCCCTGCCAGGCTTCAAGTACTCCTTCCCTTACAAATTTTTCTCCTGTAATGGACACCACGTGAAAAACAACGAAGAACAGAACCGATACCACCACCGGCAATCCAAAACCACCCTTGCGGATAATGGCTCCCAGGGGTGCCCCAATCATAAACAACACCAGGCAGGCAAAAGAGAGGGTAAACTTACGGTGAAACTCAATCTTGTACCGGGCTATACTCCGGTTACGGATACGCATATCCTCCTGGTTAAACTGGGCTGTTTCCTTCAACTGCCTCACATTATTCATGGCACTCTCGGTAGCCAGGCGCATTAAACCCGGGCTGTTGAGGTCGCTCAGCTCTACAAGCCTTGTAAATTGCATCGCTGAGAGGGTATCTTTTGCCAGGCTGTCAAGACTTCGGTAATGATAAAGTCTGGCCCGCGCGTTGCTCAGAAATTCATCTCTGCGCTTATCTCTTACCGTTGCCAGTGAGTCTTCAAAATAAAGCAATTGCTCAATATTCAACATCCGGAAGTTGGACCTGAACAGCTCTTCATCTGTACGTGAGAGATTAAAGGCACTCATATCAAACTTCCTCATTTGCTCTTCAAAATAGGTGCGCTGAAATGCCCTTGAGCGGTCCCTGGAATCCGATGGCTCTACTTCCTGAAAATTGGATCCATTGTAAAGGGTTAAAACCAGGTAGTGGCCATCCTGAGTTTCTTTCATGGTGCCCCATTCGGCAAGGGTCAGGTTGGTATTTCCTCTTCTTTCGGTATGATCATAAATCTTTATATTGCGCAACACGGTTCCATCGCCATCTTTCTCCCCTACCCTGATCACAAAATTATCAATCCCCTTGTAATAAATGCCTTCGAGGATATTAAATGCCGGTCGTTGCTGGCGAACATCGTAGAGCAGCGAGCCCATTTTCAGGTTGGCCACCGGTAATACATTATTGGAAAAATAAAAAGCGGCTATCACCAGGCCAATAGAAATAACCACCAGGGGCCACATGATGCGGGTAAGGGATATACCAGCCGATTTTAGTGCCACAAGCTCATAGTTTTCGCCAAGGCTGCCCAGGGTCATAATGGAAGAAAGCAGAATTGCAAGCGGCAAGGCAAGAGGCACAAGCGTTGCAGAGGCATACAACAGCAACTCACCTACAATGTACCATTCAAGTCCTTTCCCTACCAGATCGTCAATATACTTCCACAAAAACTGCATCAGCAGAATAAACAGCGCTATGAAAAAGGTCATGATAAATGGCCCTACATAGGTTTTTATTACGAGAAAGTGCAGCTTCTTCATTTATTGTATACTGAGATAAAATTTTGACATCCGGATTTCTCAATAAAACGTCAACCGGCAGAATGAAATTGCCTCCTTCCCTGAATCCTTTTCTGTCAATACTTTTTTATGCAAAACCAAATGGCATTTCCAGGCTGCTATCTGCTCAGGGTAACCTGAAATAGCTTAAAAGATTGCAAAGATACAACTCATGGGTAATTTAACGGGCAATATTCGCAAAAAGCTTAAACAATCCAGGTTAAAAAGACAAAATTCCAGGAAAGGATCAGCCTGATACTATTTCAGTTGCACAATTCACTCAGAGCAAATTAAGTGTTTCATGGATGTTTTTTTCGCGTCATTTTAATATTTTTGATCAATACCAAACCAAAACGTCCTCAGGCTTGTTTATTACATATTATTTAATGTTAACTGCTTGAGGATTAAAAAACCGATTTACCTATGCATTACCTGCCTGCCTTCCACAATAACACCCTTCTCCGTTTGCCTGTACTTATTGTGTTGCTGTTGTTAAGTTCCTGTTCTGTTCCGCAAAGATTTTATGCAGTTGCAGATAACAGGGAGGTGCATCATTTTGAAATGGTGAATATTGGCGGTGTGGAGCAAGCCCTGTTAATCAACGGCAAAAGTGCCGACAATCCTGTTTTGTTGTACCTTCATGGGGGCCCTGGATTTCCTATGCTTCCTTTCAAACCCTTCAGCCAGAGCATGAGAGACCTGGAAAACTACTTTACCATTGTTTACTGGGAACAACGGGGTACGGGCAGATCCTTCAGCAGAAAACTCACTGCCGAAAGTATGACCATTGAGCAATTCATTGCCGATACCCGCGAAATTGTTGAATACCTGAAAGAAAAACTGGGAGTTAAAAAGGTATTTCTTTGGGGGCATTCATGGGGCAGCAATCTGGGGGCCATTTATGCATCGCGGTATCCCGAAACACTTTATGCCTATCTGTCGACCGGGCAAAGCGTAAATCCCTTTCTCAACGAACGACTGGCCTACGAATTTGTAAAGGAGAGGGCCATTGAAGAGAATAACCGCAGGGCTTTGAGACAACTGGCACGAATCGATACAGTACCGGCCAATTATACCATCGATGATGCTCTTACAGTTAGGCGCTGGGTTTACAGGTACGGTGGTATTGTTTACGACAATGCTGAATCCAGGCCCTATGTGGATTTTGGAGAAATGCAGACCATCCTTTCCTCCCCGGTTTATCCATGGATAGTGCGGCTAAACCTTATTCTCAATCCCTATTTCAGCATTGAAAAGCTGTGGACCGACCTCAAGGAACTGAACCTTTTCGAAAAAGCACCCAAAATCGAAGTACCTGTTTATTTCCTGGTAGGAAGACACGATATTATTGTATCGCATGTACTTGCCGAGAAGTATTTCGAACAACTCAAAGCTCCTGAAGGGAAAGAACTTATATGGTTTGAAAGATCGGCCCACCGCCCCTTTGCCGAAGAGAACAAAAAATTTCTTCAGGTAATGCAGGAGATACATACCCGTCATCATCAACAGGAAGTTTCTGCCCGGCAATAAATCAACGAATGAAAGAAAACAACCCTGCCCCCAAAATACCTCCTCCGGATAAAACAAGTCCCGGAGCTGAAGAGTTGTTTCCTTTGATCCATCATAATATTCATGATGTAATCTGGATACTGGACATTACAACTTTTCAATACAAATACATCAGTCCCTCCGTATATCAACTGAGGGGTCTCACGGTTGAAGAGGCCATGGCCGAGCCCTTGCAGGAGGCACTTCATGAGGATGACCTAAATCAGATCATGAATCACATAAACTTGCGCATTAAGCGATACAAGGAGGGCGATCAATCCATGAAGACCCTGACAGGAGAATACAGGCAACCTCACAAAAACAAAGACTGGATATGGGTAGAGATCACCACCACGCTGATAAACAACCAGCAAGGCGAGGTAACTGAGATTTTGGGAGTATCAAGAAGGTCGGATCACCCAAAGACCGGAAATCCATGGTTAAAAGACACCCAAAGCCTTTTCGAAACGGTGTTTAACTTTACCGGCACCGGCATTGCCCTTATTAACGAGGATGGTAGATTCATCAATGCCAACAGTGGATTTTGCAAGATGGTGGGCTATCCTTTGAGCCAGGTTTTGAATAAGAATTTTTATGATTTTCTGGTTAAAGGTGATGAATCGTGTGTGGAAGAGATCTTTGAGGCAGTTAAGAAAGAGGAAAATTTTGAAAAGCAAACAGAAATAAGGCTGAAAAATCTGAATGGTCAGATCATCTGGGGGCTGATAAACATTACCGGCATTAAGTCAGTAAATAAAGAAGAGATCCAGTGGGTTATGCAAATACAGGAAACCACAGCACGTAAAAAAGCAGAGGAGACAATCCGGGTGCTGAATGAAGACCTGAAAACCAAAAACAGTGAAATGGAACAACTGGTGTATGTTACCAGTCATGACCTGCGTTCTCCACTGGTAAACATCAAGGGCTTCAGTGGAGAATTGATACTCAGCTTTGAAGAGATCAAAAAGTATCTCAATGCACAGGATTTTGCAGGGCTGCAATCCAGGCTGCATGCCATTGATGAAGAAATTACCGAATCATACGACTTTATCAGTACCAGCATTAATAAAATGGACAAACTGCTTCGCAGCCTGCTGGATTATAGCCGCCTGGGCAAGAAGATGGGTAAACCATCAAAGATCTCCATGGACAAACTGTTTGCTGAAATAGTAAAAACCTATGAATATGTCATTAAGGAGAAACATATCAAAATACTCATTACTCCTCTGCCAGGCTGCTGGGCGAGTGAAGAATCAATAAACCAGGCCTTTTCAAACCTTATTGGCAATGCGATCAAGTATCTGGATGATTCGCGCGCAGGCGAAATAACTATTTCCGGTGCAAGAAAAGGGGCATTCTCTGTTTACAGTATCCGGGATAATGGATTGGGAATTTTAAAACAGCATCATCAGAAAATCTTTGAGTTATTTTTCAGATTGCACCCTGAGAAAGGAGATGGTGAAGGGCTGGGCCTGTCTCATGTAAAGAAAATCGTGGAATTGAATAATGGCCGTATTTACCTGGAGAGTGAACCAGGAAAAGGAACAGTTTTTCATGTTTTTCTGCCGGCAGAGAATAAGAAAAAGGATGCTCCTGCCCCTTTTGTGCCTTTCAGGAATGATTAAACGGATCCTTTTTGTTAATTTTCCAGGGTGAATTAAAATTACTGTTGTTAGGTAAAACATACGAGATTTTTCCCTTCGGTCAAAATGACAGGGCATCCATTGCCAGACAACAGTGATTCAAAATCAATCCAATAAGCATAAAAAAAGAAAAGCAGATATCGGAACCACCCTTTATCTGCTTTTTCGTCCTGTTAATCATGAAGAAAATTAACAAAACATTACAAACCCAAAAACAAAAACAAAACAAACAAAAACAAACAAAACAAATCAAATCATTATATCTATACTTCAAGATTCATGGCAACTTTCTGAATCTTCAGAAGGATCTTATCTGCATCGTCATCAAGATTAATCTGAACGATCTTAATATCGGGGAACCTGTTGAGAAGGTAACCCATCAGCTGATGACTAAACCTGTCGGTGATCATGGGACCAAGAATTACCAGATCGTAAGGAACCTGCTCAACCAGGTTGCACAAATGATTATATCTCAAAGCCTTTCCTACAATCTGCAGGTGATTCTCTTTTTCGATCAATTCACAAATACCATTGAGCATGATATCGCTACTTTCGGCTATGATTAATCTGGTTTGATCCATGAGTTTTAATTTTAATCAAATTTACTGCCCTTTTAAAAGGTAGAAAACCGTATTTTTACGCGATTATTATTCGTGGAACACGGAATTTTTTTCCCAGATAAAACACCCCCCTTTAGACCTAAAAAACTGATATTAATCACTTTACATCATTATAAGCAATTCAATTAATGTGTGCAGAGAAGTGAAAAACCTGCGCAAAAAGCATAAAAAAACCCCGAAAAAACTCCGGGGTCTGTATATTTTTGAATTACAAATCGGGTCAGATTTCTATGATCTTATTTTTAATGGCAAACTTGATCAACTCAACTGAGTTTTTCATGTTTGTTTTCTGCAGGATATGGTTTTTGTGAGACTCGATGGTTCTTACACTCAAGAAGAGCTTATCTGCAATTTCAGAGTTATTGAACCCCTCAGCAAAAAGCTGAAGTACCTCAAGCTCACGACGTGTCAACTGGGGTAAGATATTATCATTTTGTTGCCTTTTACTGGCATAATTTTTTACTATTTCGTCCGAAATGGTTGAGTGAAAAAAGTTTTTGCCTTTTGAAACAGTTACAATAGCCTCCACAAGTTCTTCTGAAGATACATCTTTTGGTACGTAGCCATCAGCTCCGGCATCAATGGCATCGGAAATATTGTTGTAATCGGAGTGCATGGAAAGGATAAGGATCTTGATGGTAGGGTACTTTTTCTTAATCGCTTCGGTAAGCTGAATTCCTGACATTTCCGGCATAGTAATGTCAACAAGAACGACCTCGGGCTTCTCCTTTTTTAGCATGGAAAGGGTGTCTTTTCCGCTGTGAGTTACACCTATTACTTCTATCTCCCGGGCACCCTTGAGAAATAAACTAATGCAATCGGTCACCAGCTTATGGTCATCAACGATGATTACCTTAATTGTTTCTGCCATTTGTTTTGTTTTGTTTTGTTTTTTGCCTTATTTAATCCTATTACATAACATTCATATGTAAACCCTTCGCCCAATCACAGTATGATCTACAAATTAACGACAAGTTTGCGAAAAATACAAAAATATTTTCATCATAATAAAAAAATTAAGAACCAGCGGGCTTCTTATTGAAAATTGTTGCTGTTGCCTGCGCTGTTGGCATAATAAGCATATCATTGATATTCACATGCGGAGGCAATTGAGCGCAAAAAACAATACATTCAGCTATGTCATCTCCACTAAGTGGCTTATAACCCTGGTAAATATTGTCCGCCGTTTCCTTGTCTCCCTTAAACCTTACCAGCGAAAACTCCGTGTTTGTTGCCCCGGGACTTACCAGGCTTACCTTTATTCCATGCTGAACCAGCTCCATGCGCATAGCCTCCGACAAACTGTGAACAGCGTGCTTTGTGGCACAATACACATTACCACGTAAATAAGTTTCCCGTCCTGCAATACTCCCTATGTTGATAATATGCCCTGATCTGCGACCGATCATTCCTTTTGCCACAGCCTTTGACACATAAAGCAATCCTTTTACATTGGTATCGACCATTTGCTCCCAGTCCTGGATATCTCCTTCGTAGAAATTACTGAGCCCAAGAGCCAGTCCGGCATTGTTAACAAGAATATCTGGTTCAATCTGCTCACTCTTCAGGTGGGCAATCCCTTCTTCAACAGCCTTTTTATCCCTTACATCAAAGATCAGTTCCTTTACATTGATCTTGTGCAGACTTCTTAACCTTTCCGAAAGCTCATCAATCCGATCCTTTCTGCGGGCATTCAACACCAGGTTATACCCTTTCTCGGCAAACTTTTCGGCACAGGCATAGCCTATCCCACTGCTTGCACCGGTAATAAATACTGTTTTTGTCATGATATTTATGTTTGAATTCTGAGTTGATACAATTGGATTACTTTATTAATCTCTTCGCGGTAACGCGTTGCAAGGGATCTGTCTTCTTTAGAGTAATAAATTATTGTTTTAAGCAATATCCGCTTTGTAATCTTTTTACCAAACTATGAAGAGACTGCACGTAGTTTTTCAGTTAACAATTTTGTTTCAGGAAGCTTGACCATATGCACAAAAAATACCCATAAGAATGGCAACGCCGGGATCTTATACCTTACCAATCCGCCAAATGCCGGCGAGATCATCCCCACAAAACCCATGAACAGCACAAAAAAACACAACCCCAGCCACTTGATATTGTATCGGGAAAAACTATCTCTGTCAAAACGGAACACTCCATAAAGGATCATCGCGGCAATGAGCGTATTTTCCAGTGCGGCAATCAAAGTGACCACTGAATAAACCTCAAAAATGTGCGGTCTGAACAAGGCTCCTGCCAAGCCCACGAAAAAAGCGGGGATCATATCTTTTAGTTCTGCCGAAAGGTAATTGGTGTGTATCAGGCTTCCCGCTTCATGAAACAATGAATGCTCGATAAATTCATGCTGCTTGGATGCGATGAGCTGCAGCACATCATAACCGTAAAAAAAACTATACTGCAAATAAACCAGGATAGCTGATACAGCAAAAACCACAAGGTAGATCAAAAGGGCCTTAACCTGTCTTTTTTGTCTTGAAAGATAAAACGCAGTAAAGCAGGGCACCCAAATTATAATGGTATACGGTTTCAGAAGAACCAGAATTAAACTAAAAAACAAGAAAAAGGGTGCGATCCTGATCTGTTTCTCAGTTATAATTTTATCTGCATAAAATATCCAGCTGCCAAACGCCCATAGCAGCAATCCTTCCTTTAAGATCCCTGAGCCCCAGAACAACAGGCTTGGAAACAGAAATAAACCCGGGGCAATCCACAAAGTCTTTTTGGGGTCAGCATATTTGGCCAGAAACCGGAACAATGCCACAAGCCCTGTGAAAGAAAGAAAGTTAACAAACACATTGTGCACCAGAATATGCCCGAATGAAAACAACATAACCAGTGCATTAAAACGGATCACCAGCCGGTTGTCGTTATAGAGCGGAGAGAACCAGGGGCGTTCCCAGAAGATCATCTGTTCATAGTAATGATCCAGATGAGGCGTTCGCGCACCGATGGCGGTAGCCATTCTAAAATAATCTGCCGGATTTTCCGATAGTGCAGAAAAGATGACCCGGGCGTCATTAAAATACTTGTAAACATCGGCATATTCGGGTTCTGTATAATAAAAGGTATAGATGGCAATGAGCACCATCCCGGCAAAGACTTTCAGGGCAAAAAAAACGATCAGCAACCAGGTTGGGATAACCTTAACCTTTTTGAAAAAAGGATGCCTGAGAATAACATAACAAAACACCAGGAAATAGATTATGGCCAGGATCACACCCATCTTTTTTTCTGGCAAAGATACATGGATTGCACAAAAACAAGCTGTTTATAATTTGATTTATCCGGGCAGAGCATTGAACTTTCATTCCTGTGTCAATGTTTGACAATAAAACTTCTAAAAAAATGATCAGATCCGTCTTTTTTCTTGTGCCCATGATGCTTTTGTCAGTAGTATCGTGTGGCCAGCCAAACGAAACAACAACAATACATATGGAACAACATTCAAATCAATACGAACTGGCCACAATTGGTGGCGGATGCTTCTGGTGCATCGAAGCAATTTACATGGAAGTAAGGGGCATTGAAAGCGCCACCAGCGGCTATAGTGGTGGAAAAATCAAAAACCCCACCTATCGTGAGGTAACATCAGGACGTACAGGGCATGCAGAGGTGGTTCAGTTAAAATACGACCCTGATGTGATCACTTACCGGCAGATCCTTGAGATCTTTTTTCATTTACATGATCCCACCACGCTCAACCGGCAGGGTGCAGATGTGGGCACCCATTACCGGTCAGTGATTTTTTACCATAATGCGGAGCAGGAGAAGATCGCCAGGGAAGTATTCAGTGAAATTGATGCGTCGGATCTGTGGGATGACCCGCTGGTAACTGAGATAACCCCACTTACAGCATTTTACATGGCCGAAGATTATCACCAGAACTATTTCCAGAACAATCCCAATCAGCCCTATTGCACTTTTGTTATCGGGCCAAAAATGACCAAATTAAGAAAGCTTTTTGAACATAAATTAAGGTGATCCTTACCTGAGTTTTGGCATCACTCCTTTCCCATATCATTGTTTCTTTTTGAGGCTTTTGAGCTTTTCAACGATATTTTCTGATGCATCCACGAAAGGAAGCAGGATAAGGTCGGCACCTGCCAGCTCAAGTTCTTTTGCGGTGCGGCCGTAATAGGAAGTAACGGCTACGCTCCCTTTATAATTGGCCTGCTTAAGGTATTTGATCAGGGCAAGGTTTATCTGCTTATCGGGAAGTGTTGAAATAACGCATTGTGTATCCCCCGGCAGGATCTCCATCAATTCGGGATCATCGGCATCACCATACTGTGCCCTGCGCCCTTTGCGGTTCCAGCGTTTTACGGCCCTTGGGTCAAAGTCCACCCCAAACACTTTATACCCTTTTTCTTCAAGACTACGGGCAATGTTGTTTCCATACATCCCAAGCCCAAAAATAATCACATCAATGGGGTCTTCTGTAACCTTTTCACCAGAGACCTCCCGGTAAGGGTTTTTGCGTTCGAAGATACCCAGCAGGCGGCTTACATGCTCATAAAGCTGATGCGAATACATAATAAGATAGGTAGAGGTACCAATGGTTATAAGCCCAACCAGGGTGATCAGCCCCAGTGTTTCCTCATCTATTTGCCCCAGTGATAGCCCCAGGGCAGCCAGGATAAGGGAAAATTCTGAGATCTGGGCGACATTGAGCCCGGCCAGGAATCCTGTTCGTTTCCGGTATCCCATTACACCAAGAATGATCATTACAATGATGGGATTTCCAATCAATACAAACAAGGACAACACAACTGCCGGAACAATCTGATCACCGATCAGGGTCACATCAACCTGACTTCCCAGATGGATAAAGAAGAACAACAGCAGGAAGTCACGCACCGAGACCAGCCTGCCCGAGATCACTTCACGATAAGGGGTGGATGCCAGGGATATACCCCCAAGGAATGCCCCTACTTCTTTGCTGAAACCCAGGTAATCGCTCAAAGCAGCCAGGGCAATGGCCCATGCCAGGGAAAAAAGCACCAGAAGCTCCTGGGTTCGTGCCATAAGACTTGTGAGCCAACGCATTACATACCTGATCAATAAAACAACCCCTATCAACATCCCAATACCCTTTACCACTACCCAGATGATCTCCTGCACCAGCGAATAATCACTCTGCGTTCCCATGGCCGATAAAACAATCATGGCCAGGATAACCACAATATCCTGAACAATAAGAAATCCTATGGAAATTTGCCCGTGCAGGGATTGAATTTCCTTCTTATCGGATAAAAGCTTGACAATAATAATGGTACTGGAAAAGGTAAGGGCTACAGCAATATACAAGCTTGTAACCGGCTCAAATCCCAGCGCAATACCGATAAAATACCCAAATACCGAAGTAAAGATCACCTGCCCCATTCCGGTTGCCAGGGCCACCTTCCCGCTGGTACGGATCAGGCTAACATCGAGCTTTAGCCCCACCACAAAAAGCAACACGGCAATCCCCATTTCAGATAGCAGGTGAATCTTCTCTACCGATCGGAGCAGATCAAGCCCATAGGGGCCAACAATCAAACCAACCAGAATAAAGGAAACAATAAGCGGTTGTTTCAGCATCCTGCCAATGAATCCAATTCCAACTGCAACACCCAGAATCGCTGCGAATTCCAGAAAACTATCCGAAAATGCTTCCATTTGATCAATTTTTATTTTTAAAATCCGGTTTACTCAAAGGCGCTTTTTGCCTGCTCTAAAAATTCATCACAAATTTTTGCATTGGTGGCAATGAGCTCGCCACCGAAAAGGTAATTGTTTTTTCCTTCAAAGTCTGTAACCCTTCCCCCTGCTTCCTGAACAATGATTGCTCCCCCGGCCACATCCCATGCATTAAGTCCGTATTCAAAAAAAGCATCAAATCTGCCGCAGGCAACATAGGCCATATCCACTGCCGCACTGCCCAGCCTCCTTACCCCATGGGTATTGTGCAGGCACCAGGTAAACAGTTCCAGGTACTTATCGAGCCTGGAATAATCATGGTATGGAAAACCGGAAGCCAGCAGACTGTCTTTCAACTTGGGAGTAGCTGATACTTTTATGGGCTTGCCATTTAAATAAGCGCCCCCATCCTTCCAGGCATAAAAGCACTCATCCAGGTTGACCTCATAAACCACACCGGCTATTATTTCAGCGTTTTGCATCAGGCCAATACTTACACTGAAACAAGGAATACCATGAATAAAATTGGTGGTTCCATCCAGGGGGTCTACGATCCAGGTGTACTCTTTTTGCCCGGATTTTATGGTATTTTCCTCCGTAATAAAGCCCGCCTCCGGCAGAATCCGTTTCAGCTCCTCAACAATAATGGTTTCAGCCGACTTATCAACGTAGGTAACAAAATCGTGGGTCCCTTTGGACTGGATGTGATGGGATTGTATCCTGGTAAGTTCCTGACGAATAAACTCACCAGCTTTTTTACTTACTTCAATGATCTCACTGCAAATTTGCTCTGGTTCTCTGCTCATTTTCTATTTGTTGTAAGTTTTTTTCAGACTATGATTTTTTTATAATTCAATTACCTTAACTATTCCTTTGTTCTTTGGGACGATTTGAAATGGCTATAGCACAAGTGAGGGCAATAAAGTATTAAAGTGCCTTAATCACCATAAAAGTAAACCGACTCACTTTCCAAAAAGTTCACCAGGTTAATTTCTTCTATGCTATTTACCTTTTCAGGATCAAATGCCTGCTTCACCTTGATATAGTTTTCGGTAAAGCCAAACATAAACCCTTTCACGTTGTCTTTTTCCCAGAGAACCCGTGAGGTATAGCCTTTGTTCTGAAGGTAGAATTCATTTTTCTTATGAGAAGAGAGTTTCTGAAAGGCTTTGCTGCGTTCGCTCCTGACATTTCCTGGAACCTGCTGGTCAAAATTCAGAGCCCGAGTGTTGTCCCTTTCGCTGTAAGTAAAGACATGAATGTAGGAAACATCCGAATCCTTCACAAAATCATAAGACTCCATGAACAACTCCTCCGTTTCTTCCGGAAAACCTACAATCAGATCAGCTGCAATACAGGCATGGGGCATCAGTTGCTTTATTTTTTCAACCCTGGAGCGAAAAACCGTTGTATCATAGCGCCGGCCCATGGCTTTAAGCACCTGATCGCTTCCGGCCTGCAAAGGAATATGAAAGTGCGGCATCAGTACCGGCGAATCAGCAACCTGTTTAATAATTTCATCCGTAAGCAGATCGGGTTCAATGGATGAGATCCTGACCCTTTCGAGCCCTTCAACTTTTACAAGCTCTTTTAAAAACCCTGAAAATGTCTCCCCATGTTCCTTTCCAAAATCACCGATGTTTACCCCTGAAAGTACAACTTCCCGGGTATTGGTTCCGGCAATTTGCCTGGCGGTTTCAATGGTCTGGGCAATGGTATTGCTTCTGCTGCGCCCCCTGGCAAGGGGAATGGTACAATATGCACAAAAATAATCACATCCATCCTGGATTTTGAAGAATGACCTTGTACGATCGTCCATGGAAAAACCGGGCACAAAAGATTCCGGTTCAGATACTGCAACATCAGCGCTCTGAGGTTTTGCGGGGTTTTCAAGTCTTTTGATGTGCTCAAACAAGTTAAACTTATCTGCATTTCCAAGCACAATACCTACCCCGGGGATTTTGCTGATCTCCTCCGGATTGATTTGCGAAAAACATCCAATAACAGCAATATGAGCGTCAGGATTTTTACGTAAAGACTTCCTGATAAGCTCCTTGCAGCGTTTTTCGGCATTTTTTGTTACAGAACAAGAATTGATCACATAAATATCGGCAGGCTCATTGAAATGAACCTGAGAAAATCCATGATCATTAAACTGGCGGCTCAAGGTTGAAGTTTCGCTGAAATTCAGTTTACAACCCAGGGTTTGAAATGCAATTCTTTTCACGCAACGTCAGGGAACAAATTATCAATCTATAGCTATACTACAAAGTTAGCACATTTTAAAAAGAATGAAGAATCGAAGCCCGGACAAGATGTTAAATATTTTTATAATTACATATGCTATTTTTTGCGTATTTAATGACCCATTTTCTGCTGTTTGTTGTAATTTTAAGTATCACACAAATAACTCGGGAAAATTATCATGGTTTCCCAGCCAGTTAGTTTTCCGGGAAATGCTCATTACTTATTAATTCATTCTAATCAAAAAACAATCAAAATGAACAAGTTAAAGTATTATTTATTTCTCAGTTTTGCCTTATTCTATTTTACCAGTTGTGAAGACGAGGACACGCATGGTTTAACAGCCGTAGCAACGGCAGAGCAGGAAGTGAGTGTTGGGGAAATGGTGGCTTTGAGCGCAGCAGCTTCCATCGATTTAAATGGTGACGGATTTTCTTCTCAATGGAGCTTTGATGCTGTGCCGGAAGGAAGCAATGCCACTATAAACAATCCAACTTCTGCAACCGCCAGCTTTACTCCTGATACGGAAGGAGACTACCATGTGAGACTCACTATTTCCAATGATTTTGGTCAAAGCAGCGACGGGATTGTTATCACGGCCATATCGCCCGGTACAATTGAACTAAGCGGGAGCTATAGTGATGACCTGCACCTTATCAATCATATTGCTGACCCAACTCTACCAGACTATATAGTTACGGGCGAAGTTACCATTAGTGGACGTCTTACCATTGACCCCGGTGTAAGGATTGCTGTTATGAGTGGCAACCGCATCAGGATAACCACTAATGGTATCCTTGAAGCAAACGGAACGCAAGAGGAACCCATAACATTTTTAGGAAGCACTGAACTCCCAGGCCACTGGAGAGGGATTCTTTTGGAATCCAACAACCTGGAAAACCAAATTACCCATGTTTCTATCATGCATGCCGGCAGTTCTAACATCTCATCAGGAAGGCCCAGGACCGGTTTACATGTGGAGTCTGGCAGGCTCAATATCAGCCATTCGTCCTTTACAAACATTGATGGTTATGGTTTGTCGGTAAGATCTACCAACAGCCGAATACCAATGAACAGCAATCATTTCGAAAACAATAACCTTGGGGCCATATTCATGTCTACAGGCCAGATCAGGGATATTGATGAAGACACAGATTTTAATAATTCAGACATTTTCCTGGATGGGAGCACCTTAAACCTGAACACAGATCACACATGGGGAGCTGCTTTGAATGGGCGCTATCGATTTACAGGCAATGTAGATATTCACGACAATATAAACATCGAAGAAGGAGCCGTTTTTGTGGCCGATAATGATGTAAGGATTTATTTCCGCTCCGATGCCATGGTTAAAGCTGCGGGCACAAGTATGAACCCAATCATTTTCAAAGGTAGCCTGGAACAGGCAGGTTCATGGAGGGGAATAATGTATGATAACTCCAGCCTGGAAGGATTTATGGAGCATGTACATTTTGCCCATGCAGGCCATAGCAACCTGGCCAGCGGTTACATGAAAACGGCACTGGGACTGGGATCTAATGCAAGGCTTACTCTTAGAAATGTTCATTTTAGTGATATTGACGGGTATGGTTTATACGTTCGTCATGATAACGTTGGAGTAACGATGGAAAATTCACATTTCGGGCAAGGGATCACCCAGGCGGCGGTACACCTCAGGGTTCAGCAAATAGCCGGCCTTGACACAGAAACTGACTTTGGTGGCAACCATGTTGAGGTGCAAGGCTCAAACCTCAGCAATACAGAAAATGTTATCTGGCCCAGGCTGAATAATGGAGCCTTCCTTTTCAATGGAAACTCTGATATTTCCGGACAGATCAATATTCAACCGGGGGCAGTGCTGGAGTTTGACAATGATGCAAGGCTAAGGATTGTTAATGATGGGGTAATAATCGCAAATGGTACTGCTTCAGAAAATATCATTTTTACCCGCAAGTCAGGCTCAGCATCTCACTGGCGCGGATTATCAATTGAATCAAGCAGATTGGAAAACAACATGGACTATGTTGAAATATCCTATGGTGGCAACAGCAACCTGATTTCCGGATTAGGCCAGACCAATCTGGGACTTGGCAACAATGCCCGGCTGACCCTCACCAACAGCATTATCAGCAATAGCCTGGGGTATGGTATTGACGTTAGATCTTCTGCACAACTAACAGAATCTGGCAACACTTTCTCCAACAATGCCAACAGCGATATCAACTATCAATAAAAATAAAAAGCGGTATCTGAAAGGTTGTCTTTTCAAATGATACTGTTTTGTCTTCAAAAAACC
Source organism: Bacteroidales bacterium (assembly GCA_007135645.1). Taxonomy (GTDB): domain Bacteria; phylum Bacteroidota; class Bacteroidia; order Bacteroidales; family UBA7960; genus SKVR01. The sequence goes on along the minus strand of SLIL01000262.1, from coordinate 291 downwards.
TGCAGGTGCTTAACAAGCTAAAACCTGCAGGTTTTTTTATTGCCTGTAAGCATCTTTGAGCTTCGCAAACTTCCGGCCACCATGTACAGTGACTGCGAATCCTGTAAGATCAATATTTATTGTATTTTTGACAATTACTAATCAACACTTCCAAAAAATTGAAAGAATCAGGAAAAGCCATATCAGCCCTTTTGTACCCGGCCATTTTCGTGATTTTGCTTTGGGGGATTAAGATCACTGAAGAAGTGCTCCAGGTCAGTTTTCATACGTTTGGCGTTTTTCCTCTTTCGG
>SLIL01000035.1 GCA_007135645.1 Bacteroidales bacterium | reverse complement strand
GGATAATGCATATCGTCGGTATAAACGAGCATATCAATGATCTGTTGCCCTTTGCTTGCCAGCACAACAATCCCCTGTGTATTGGTCATGGATGAAAGGGTCATGGAAACAAAGCCCAGTGGATTGTTGGTCATGAACTGGCTTTTTACAATGCCCGGATCCGGGGTAAGCACCATGTAGTCACCGGGAAAGATCAACCGGCTCACACCACTGATTTCCCTTACCGATGTAAATACATTTTCAATGGTATCCAGTGAGGAGAGGGTATAATGCTGAAGATCGATGATTTTTTCTGAACGATTATAGATCTCCACGTAGCGCACTCCACGGTCGGGTGGGTTAAAAAGAATTTCGTTGATCACCATATCAAGGGTGTCTGCCGGGGATGGTATCCCTACTCTTACCCGGTTGTTTTCAAGACTGTTTCCGGCACAATCCGTTACCAATTCAGAAACTGTGATTTCATAAACTATGCCGGGCTCCATTTGCTGGTTAAGGATCAGATCAACCCGGTTGAAAAGAGGGGGAAACATCACCACCTGTTGTGGTGCACCTGTTTCATGGCTAATGGTATAATTATTCTGATCTCTTAGCGATTCCGGATCCATAGATTCGCTGAAAAACAGGCTTATTCGGTCAGGAGATTCATAGCCGGCCCAAAGAAGGTCGGGAGGAGTTACATCTGGATTTTCTCCCAGAACGGAATTGGCTTCACCGGGCGTACCGCCCCTTGGGTCTGTTGCTGCTTTCCAGTTCGCTGCCCCTTCGCAAAAGTTGTAGGGGTCAATTTTTTCCAGGGCCCAGCCCCCGTTTGCTTTGGAAGGGTCTCTGTACCATGTATCATCGTAAGATACAAAGGAAATAATTTCCTGGGCAGGGCTGGTAAGACTTAGCGTTGTGCCTCCAATGGTAAGAAAATTCACGGATAGTCCGGGGACCTCAAAAACATTGGGAAAATCAGCCAGCTCTTCAAAACCGGCAAGGGTGGTAATCACCAGGTACCCTTTGGGCATAATGGGAATGAAGGGCAGCTGGCGAGTGGTAGTGCCATGGGTGAGGGTCCAGTCGCGCAGATGAATGGGGAAATCCGATGTGTTGTAGAGCTCAAGGTATCGAACAGGAGGTAGTCCGACCGTAGGGGTGGGGTCAGCCATCAACTCGTTGAACACGATATCAAAAGGCTGTGCCTGGTAATCTGCAAAAACAGCGGTATTTACTCCCAGTGGGTTTCCGGCACAGTCGGTTATCTCTTCTGAAAGAAACACTTCGTAAATGGTATCGCTTTGCAGGGGTTGTGCAAGGATAAGGGATACTTTTTTAAAGTGAGGCTCCTGTGCCGATACCGATAAGGGATGGACGTTATTTATGGAATAGTTTTGTGGGTTGACCAGGGCCGCTTCATCCATGGTTTCACTGAAATACAAGGTCAGTTGAAGAGAGTTTTCCACGGCCGCACCCAGCAGGTCTGGAGGGGTGATATCAGGGTTATCCCCTTTTATGGAGTTTTCTTCCCCCGGGGTTCCTCCCCTTGGGTCGTTGCTGGCCCGCCAGTTTTCTGCTTCGCCGCAAAAGTTATAGGGGTCAATTTTTTCCAGCGACCATCCGCCGTTTGATTTGTCTGGATCGCTGTACCAGGTATCGGAATAGGTAACAAAGGAGATCAGCTCCATATGCTCATCATGCAGGGTAAGGGTGGTGCCTGCATTGGTAAGGGCAGAAACAGATAAACCAGGAATTGCGACCACATTGCCATATTGCTCCAGATCATCCAGTGCCGCAGGACTTGTGAGCACGAGGTAACCCTGTGCAGGGATAATGGCTGTTGGGATCTCGCGTTGGGTAGTGCCGTGTGTAAAGGTCCATCCCTCCAGGTTGATATCAAAGACGGAGGTGTTGTATAATTCAACGTATTCGCGGGGAGGAAGACCCACTTCAGGAGTGGGGTTGGCCATGATCTCATTGAATACCACATCAAAGCGCTGGGGCACATACCATGCAAAACTGCCTGTAAAGGGGGACATGGTATTCCCTGCAAAGTCCCGCACATTCAATACGGTGAGGTTATAAGTTACGGCTTGCTGGAAATTTTGCGAAAAAGTGAGGAGCACTCTGTTGGGTGTCTCTTCGGGCCTTACGGCACTCTGCGGAGGACCAATTCCCTGGTTGACAAAGTAATTACTGGTGTTTTGTGAGGTGTTGGGTTCAACCGCTTTGGAGAAAACAACCTCCAGGGTATTGGGTGAGGTTGCAAGAACCTGGGTAACCTGCGGGGGAATGGTGTCGGGAATGATCTCCCCTACCAAAAAATCATCGAAATAAAAGCCTGTGGCATTGCTAACGGTATAGAGGCATTTTATGCCAAACCACTGGGTAGAAGAATGGGTATTGTCAGATACCGTTCCCTGGGGCAGGAAAAGGTTGCCTCCGGTGGGGTCGGCCAGGAACTCCCAGTTCCCTTCGTTATCGCGGGTGGCCCTGATGCGCAGGCGGTTGTTGGAGAGCGTGGCCAGATTGTCTGCACCTGCCAGAAGTTCTGTGTGGGTCTCGCCGGTTTGGCGGTAGAAGTAAAGGCGTTTGTTGTCGGTTCCGTTTTTCCCGATGCGAATGTAATATCCATTGAGGGGTTCATAGAGATCGTCGCTGTCGCTTACCAGGTAAATCCGGGGGTGGTTATTATCGGACGGGGTAAAGGCAAGCCTTACCCAAAACTCCCACTGCGTGTTGTTCAAAATGCTGCTTTGGGTCACCAGATATGCCTGACCTGCCTGATTATCATTGAGCCGGAGGATTTGGTTTTCAACTATAAACTTGTCTGTATCGCCGATCCAGGGAGGATTCTGGGTAAAATCGCCATCACTGAAATCGTCCGTGAATTGTGCCATGGCCAGCAAAGGAAACAATAAAATCTGGGTGAAGAGGATTTTTCTATCCATAAGCCTTGTGATTTGGTAAGTAGTGCCAGCAAGAAAACTTAAGTTATTTTCGGGTGTTTGATAAGAAAGCGTCAAGTGCAAGGCGGGCGAAGACTGAAAAACAGGAGTCCCGAAGTAAATTCGGGATGACACTGTTTTGAAGGCAAGCCCAACGTGGCAATTGGCGTTTTCTTGCAAACACTAAGTAAATATACTATTTTTGCCTGATAGATACTTTTGGTTTTTATTAAAAATCCCTTTTAACATTGAGTCTGCTTTGAAAATTGCAATACCCCCCGGCCCCGCATATGCGGGAAGTTCGCAACTAATTGAAATTCTGTTGAATCAGAAATACGGGTGTGTTTCAAAACAATGGTAAATATATTTTTCGGATCAGACTCTTCACCTCAAAATTTACAAACAATGAAGCTTGCACTGGTAGGTGCCACCGGCCTGGTTGGCAATGTAATGATGAAAGTACTGGAAGAACGCAATTTTCCGGTTGATGAGTTTTATCCTGCAGCATCGGAGCGATCGGTTGGAAAACCCATTGAATTCAAAGGGAAAACCCATGCCGTTTGCAGTATTGAGGATGCCCTTGCTGCAAAGCCTCATGTAGCTTTGTTTTCGGCTGGTGGAAGCACCTCGAAACTCTGGGCACAACGCTTTGCTGATCAGGGAACTTTTGTAATCGACAACTCCTCTGCCTGGCGCATGGAAGAAGATGTTCCCCTGGTTGTTCCCGAAGTAAACCCCCATACCCTCACTTCCCATACCCGTATCATTGCCAATCCCAATTGCAGCACCATACAAATGGTTGTGCCGTTGAACCCCCTGCATAAGGCTTACGGGATAAAAAGGCTGGTGATTGCCACCTATCAATCCGTTACCGGAACAGGCGTTGCCGCCGTAAAGCAGCTGGATGATGAACGCGCTGGCTTAGAACCTCAAATGGTTTACCCTTATCCCATAGACCTCAATTGCTTCCCGCATGGTGGAAACTTCATGCCCAACGGATACACCTCTGAGGAAATGAAACTAGTGGATGAAACCCGGAAAATACTGGACGACAACACCATAAAAATTACCGCTACCGTTGTCAGGATCCCGGTAAAAGGAGGGCATTCAGAGGCGGTAAATGTGGAACTGGAAAAACCCTTCAACCTCAATGAGGTCATGAACCTTTTTGCCAATACCCCGGGTTTGATAATCCAGGACAATGTGCAGGAAAATCTTTACCCCATGCCCCTGAACAGCCATGAGAAGGATGAGGTTTTTGTGGGGCGCATCAGGCGCGATGAGTCCTGTGAAAATGGGCTCAACCTTTGGATTGTTGCGGATAACCTGAGAAAGGGAGCTGCAACCAATGCCGTTCAGATAGCACAGATGCTGCTGGAAAAAAAACTCATTCAGGCATAAGCATTTTTTGTATTTTTGCAATTCGCTGAAAAACAGGGTTTGTTTTTTAGTAGAAGTATAATTTTTAATCAGAATCTGAATATTTTGGAAAAACAGGATGTTACCAACCAGTGGCTGGCAGTGGTAAACCCCAACGCTGGTGTGAAAAAGTGTGAGAGGGACTGGAAAAAGATCTCCTTGTTGCTCAAAAAGCACAATATTGATTTTTATCCGGTATTTACCGAGAAGCGTGATCATGGAATTGCCCTCACCAAAGAACACATCGAAAAGGGGTACCGCAAGATCATTTCCATTGGTGGCGACGGGACCCTGAATGAAGTGGTCAACGGAGTGTTCCGTCAGAAAGCGACGGATACCTCTTCCATCACCATTGCAGTAATTTCTGTGGGTACCGGCAATGACTGGGGGCGTACTTTTTTTATCCCTTCCGATTACGAAAAAAGTATATTGATCATCAAAAAGGAAGAAACCTTTATCCAGGATGTGGGGATGGTATGTTTTTCAAAAGATGAAACCACCCGGTACCGTTATTTTGTAAATATGGCCGGTCTTGGCTTTGACGGCCTGGTAGCCCAAAAGACCAATGCCGATAAAGACCTGGGCAAAGCCAATGCCCTGGTGTATTTTAAAAATATTTTCACTTCCCTGTTCTCATTTCAATCGGTTCCCACAAGGATCGTGGTTGATGAAACCGAAATGAAGCACCATATTTTCAGCATGGGCGTGGGTATTGGCCAGTATAATGGAGGAGGAATGAAGCAGGCACCCGGGGCTATACCTGACGATGGCCTTTTCGAACTTACCCTGATCAAAGACATGAGCAAATGGTCGGTAATTGCCAATGTGAACCGCCTGTACAATGGCACCATTGGCAAGCATGAAAAGGTGGAAATGCTTCAGGGCCGGCACATTATTATTGAACCCAAAACCCCGGTGCTTATGGAAGCAGATGGGGAGTCCCTGGGTCAATCCCCGTTTGTTTTTACAATGATACCCAAAAGCCTCAGGGTTGTTGTAAACAGGGAAAAACTACTCAGTAATAAAAAACAGCAATAATTTATAGTTTCAATAACAAAATTTGGTTTATGCTTAAAGGAGACGATGTTTTCAAAAAGATCATAGCCCATGCCAAGGAGTATGGCTTCATTTTTCAATCCAGTGAAATATACGATGGGCTGAGTGCCGTGTATGATTATGGCCAGAATGGCTCTGCCCTCAAAAATAACATCAAGGACTACTGGTGGAAATCCATGGTGCAGTTTCATGAAAATATTGTGGGTATCGATGCCGCCATTTTTATGCACCCCACCGTATGGAAAGCCTCCGGGCACGTGGATGCATTCAATGACCCCCTTATTGACAACAAAGACTCCAAAAAGAGGTACCGTGCCGATGTGCTGATCGAAGATTATGTGGCCAAGCTGGAAGAGAAGATCAACAAAGAGGTGGAGAAAGCCCGCAAGCGTTTTGGGGACAGTTTTGATGAGAAAATGTTCAGGGAAACCAACCCCAGGGTAGTAGCCAACCGCGAAAAGGCAGAAGCCATCATGAAGCGTTTCGTGGCTGCCATGGATGCAGAAAACCTTGCTGATGTAAAGGCTTTAATAGAGGAGCTTGAGATTGCATGCTCTATGTCGGGATCCAAAAACTGGACGGATGTAAGGCAATTTAACCTCATGTTCAACACCAGTATGGGCTCCCTTAGCGAAGGTGCCAGCCAGGTATATCTCAGGCCCGAAACTGCCCAGGGTATATTTGTAAATTACCTCAACGTGCAAAAGACCGGACGCATGAAAATTCCCTTCGGGATAGCACAGATCGGGAAAGCCTTCCGCAATGAGATCGTGGCCCGTCAGTTTATTTTCCGTATGCGTGAGTTTGAACAAATGGAGATGCAGTTTTTCGTGAAGCCGGGAGAAGAAATTAAATGGTATGAATACTGGAAGGAAGAACGTATGAAATGGCATCTTTCCATGGGTTTACCCCAGGAAATGTTCCGTTTCCATGATCACGACAAGCTGGCCCACTACGCCAATGCAGCTGCCGACATACAGTTTGAATTTCCCTTTGGATTTAAGGAGCTTGAAGGGATCCACTCCCGCACTGATTTTGACCTGGGAGCCCATCAGAAATATTCCGGCAAAAAACTGCAGTATTTCGATCCGGAAACCAACGAAAGCTATGTGCCCTATGTAGTTGAAACCTCCATAGGCCTTGACCGCATGTTCCTGGCAATCCTCAGCCAGGCCTTCAACGAGGAAACCCTGGAGGACGGCTCACAGCGCGTAGTGCTTAACCTGCCACCCATGCTGGCCCCTTACAAAGTTGCAGTATTGCCACTGATGAAAAAAGATGGTTTGGCCGAAAAAGGACGCGAAGTAATGGATATGCTAAAATACGACTTCATGTGTGCCTATGAGGAGAAAGATGCCATCGGTCGTCGTTACCGCCGTCAGGATGCCATTGGTACTCCCTATTGCATAACCATTGACCACCAGACCCTTGAGGACAATACTGTCACAATTCGCGAACGCGATACCATGGAGCAGGAAAGGATCCATATCAACGATATTAAAGGGGTGGTGGCCCAAAGAACCAGCATTGTAAAAAATATTCATTAACAGGTTCAGAGGTAGCTGAATGCATTAAAGATTTCTTTAACTTTGGTGCGACCAATACGTTCTTTTTTCAGCAACCAAACCCTGTATTATGAAACCCCTGCGCCTGCCGGTCATTCTGATCGTTATCCCATTGCTCATGTTAGTCTGGAGCTTTGAACCTGTAGATCAGAATGCCTCTGCTTATACCCCTGTATTGATGAAAAGGACCGATCTTCCTGCCAGTGTATTTTTTCAGCAGGAAAGGGAATTTATCAACCCCGGTAAGATTTATTTGTATGGAAACTTTATCTTCATTGCCGACCTTTTCAAAGGCATCCATGTCATAGACAATTCCGATCCTGAAAACCCATGGAAAACAGGGTTTATACACATCCCCGGGGTAATGGATCTGGCAATAAAGGACCATGTTTTATTTGCCGATAATTCCATTGATCTGATTTCGGTGGATATATCGGCGTACCCTCAAATCACAGTTCTCAACAGGGTGGAGGATGTATTTCCTGAGGCCACTCCTCCCGATCTGGACTGGATTCCCTGGCAATTCTCAAAGGAAAACAGACCCCCTAACACGGTTATCGTGGCCTGGGAGAGGAAGTAATTTGAAACTTTATCAGCGATTTATCTGCATAATCCGCGTCATCCGTGTTCTTAAAACAAATCAAAAAAAGTAAACAGATGCACAACAAAGTTCTACTGCTCATGGCCCTGAGTTTAGGGGCATTATTCTCCTGCGCAGAAGACACAGGAGGCGGAGATACGGGCACCGGAGGCTCCATGGCACGCTTTACCATCAAGGGCGACTATCTTTACACCGTTGATTTCTATAGTCTCAATACATTCGACATTTCAAATCCTGCCAGCATAACCCATATAAAAAGGCAGAATGTGGGTTTCGGGATAGAAACCATTTTCCCAACCGAAGATTACCTGTTCCTTGGGGCACAAAACGGGATGCATATCTATGGGTTAACCAACCCTGCGGCACCCGACAAAATCAGTTTTACCCCCCATTTCGTCAGTTATGACCCGGTGGTGGTTCAGGGCGATTTTGCTTACGTAACCTTACGCTCAATGGCAGGGGCAGGGATTGGGAATAATTCGCTTCTGATTTTTGATATCAGCCATCCTTCGGCACCTGTTTTAAAAGCTGAATATGCCATGACCTGGCCCAGGGGACTGGGAATAGACGGCGATCTGCTTTTTGTGTGCGATGACAAGCTCAAAGTGTTTTCTGTTGCCAACGGCTTTGAAATACAGCAATTGCAGGCCTTTGACATACATGCCATTGACGTAATCCCTCGCGACAACATTTTGTTTGTAGTGGCAGAAGACGGGTTTTATCAATACTTATACACGGGAGAAGGAATGGAGTTCTTAAGTAAATTAACCCTTTGATCCTGTTAATATAAAAACAAAAGGCTTACGAAAAAATCAAGAATATGAGGATTCTTTTGATCAATATTGTTCTATGCCTGGGTTTTCTGACTGTTTATGCAGAAGACCCTAAAGAGCAGCCCATTCCAGCCCATTATTCAGGAGGGGTAATAAGTGTTTTGCCAACCTATATGTTAGTGAACGGCCTAAGGGTTGATTATGATTTTGCGCTTACGCCCAATCACAGGATACAGGTTGGGCCGGTTTTATTCTTCATGGACAGGCAATTTGATTTCAATGACAATATTATGGGTATTAACAGGCAGACAGGAGCAGGTTTGCATCTGTACCAAAGATATTACCCGGGCGATGGATTTGGAAACACTCCTGTTTACATTGCTTATGGCGGCCTTTGGCATTACAATCATCTTACCTGGAATGAAACTATCGGGATCAATGAATTTGAGCGATATACCACAATCAACAGGGTTGGAGGGGATGTGATCATTGGGTTGCATGTAATGGCAGCCAATGTGCTGGTGCTGGATTTTTACACGGGACTGGGGCTAAGGCATTCCACGTACAAGTCCGATGCAGAGTATCCTGATTTTTTTCGCGGCACATGGTTTAGTCCGGGGTTTTCAGGAACCCTGATGATCCTT
>SLIL01000357.1 GCA_007135645.1 Bacteroidales bacterium | reverse complement strand
TCATCCCGGTGCATTTTGCCGGCCAGGCATGCCGGATGGATGAGCTTATGGAGATCGCCCAAAGGCATGGCATTAAAGTAATAGAGGATGCCGCTCATGCTCACGGAGGTGAATACAAGGGTCGCAAACTGGGCAGCATAGGTCATCTGGGATGTTTCAGCTTTCAGTCTTCAAAAAACCTCACCAGCGGAGAAGGTGGTATAGTGATAACCAATGATCCTGAACTGGCCGCCATGGTTGATTCTTTGCGCAATGTAGGCCGGGTAGAAGGTGGAGAATGGTATGAGCATCATTACCTGGGCTGTAATTACCGCATTACTCAAATGCAGACTGCACTACTGACCCTGCAGCTGGATCGCCTGGAAGAACAGACGCGAACCCGCAATAAAAACGGGCTTTACCTCAATGAACTGCTCAGCAAAATTGATGGGATAACCCCACTGACAAGGGGGCATGGTGAAACATTGCACGCCTATCATCTCTACATTTTCAGATACGACAAAACCTATTTCAATAATTTAAGCAAACCAGAATTTGCTCAAATGCTTGCTGCCGAAGGGGTGCCATGTTTTATGGGCTATCCAATGCCCCTTTATCGGCAGGAGGTATTCCTTAAACGCAATTTCCTTTGCTATGCCATTCCCGAATCAGTCAATTATCACGAGGTTAGCTGCCCGGTAACAGAAAAAGCCTGTTACGAGGAAGGGGTGTGGATCTTGCAACATGCCATGCTGGGAACAACCCAGGATATGGAAGATTTTGCCAGGGCCATACAAAAAATTCAAAACATTGTAAATGAATTCCAACTTTAGCACATCAGAATTTAAAAAAAACGGTCTTTTACTTTTGAAAATGATAAAAAGAACACGGATAACACGGATTAAACGGATTTACACAGATTTTTAATCCGCGATTATCCGCCAAATCCGCTTTCAAAAAGAATAAATATCATTCAACCCACAACAAAACAGGCGCATAGCGCTGAAATTATATTCGTAACTGACGAAACATAAACACGGATAACACGGATTAAACGGATTTACACAGATTTTTTCTACAAGCTATTATCATAAAAACACCTATTGTTCTTTTCATTTCTATTTTGTTTAATTATGGCTTTAGGTGTAAACGCTACGCGGCAATAATCCTGTAAAGGTTAGATTATAAATAAATAGCTTATGTGTCAAAGTTGAAATAACAACAGCATTAATAGTATAATTTGATGATGAATATTAAAAATTTCAATCACTTCATAGTCCTGTGCCTGCTTTCTCTACTTCTGTTATGGGGTTGCAAAAACTCAACAGATGCTCCAGGTTATCTGGTTGGTGCAGCCCAGGAGAATATTACACCACAGGGTGCGGCATATATTGCAGGTGGAAGCATCAACAGGCAGTTTGAGGGCATACATGATTCGCTGTATGTAAAAACAGTGGTGGTAACCACAGGAGAAAACAGTCTTGCCCTGATAAGCCTGGACTGTATCGGTTTACTTTACCCCGATTTGCTGCGCATTCGTAAGGAGGTTAGCCAACGATTGGCAGGTACCTTCTTTGAACCCAAACACATCGTAATGACCTCCACCCATACCCATTCCGGGCCCGATGTGGTGGGGATCTGGGGCCCGGATCGCATGACTTCAGGGGTTGATGAAGAATACCTGGAATGGTTAATCATGCAATCGGCCCAAGCCATTGAAAAAGCATGGAAAAACCGGCAACAAGCCACGGCCCGTTATGCCATCTCAGAGTTTGGGAATGACTGGGTACAGAATATTTCTGACCCTGCCACCATTGACAGGTCATTGAAGGTGTTGCAGTTTCTGGATAACGATGAGCAATCCATTGCTACCCTGGTTAATTTTGCCTGCCATCCCACCATTTTAAATGGATACAGAAATCTGGTGTCAGCCGATTTTCCCGCAGGGATGTATCACTGGCTGGATAACAGGTTTGGTGGGGTTAATGTATATTTACAGGGCGCCATCGGGGGGTGGGTTCAGCCTGTTTTTGAAACCCGCAGCTTTGATCTTGCCTGGCAAAGGGGGCAAGAACTGGGAGAAGCGGTTGAAATGGCCCTTGAATATTCATTTGCCCTGGAGAATACGGAACTGGGATTTCTCAGCGAAGTAATCAGGATCCCTGTCAGCAACCCTGGTTTCCGGCAGCTTTCATCGCTGGGGGTTTTTTCGAGGGAGTTTTCTGATAGCGTGGAAACGGAGATTGCCTGGTTTAGAATAGGTGAAGCAACTTTTGCCACCCATCCGGGCGAATCCACTCCGGCACACAGCCTGGCCACAAAAGAGCTGATGTCAACCAAGGGTCCGAAATTTATCATCGGACTGGGGATGGATGCCCTGGGTTATATCCTGTCCGATGATTTTCTTACTGAAGATAGCCCACACCATCACATTGACTATATGCTCTCTATGTCGGTAGACCCACAAATTGGTACGATAATGATGGAGATGCTGGAGCGTTTAGCAGAGAGGGATGAACTGTTATACCCAAACGATAATCAGTAAAAAGATAAGCTGCCCCTGGCAAATAATAACTCAAGAATCATTCTAACTTAAAACACTCTTTTATGGAAAACAAACGCCTGATCTCCCTGGATGCATTCCGGGGTTTTACCATTGCTGCGATGATCCTGGTAAACTATCCCGGCAACTGGAGCCATGTTTATGCTCCTTTGCTTCATGTTGACTGGCACGGGATCACCCCAACCGACCTGATCTTTCCCTATTTCCTGTTTATTGTGGGGGTAGCCATAGCTTATGCTTATACCAAACGTTTGGATGCCGGGGTTCCCTTAAAGGGAATTTATGGTAAGCTGATCACCCGGTCATTGAAGATTTTTGCTGTGGGCATCTTTCTCAATCTTTATCCTAACTTCAACTTCAGTGATGTGCGCATTGCCGGTGTTCTTCAACGTATTGCAGTAGTGTTTTTGTTTTGCGGTTTCCTGTTTCTGAATACCCGATGGAAAGCACAGGCCATTACCGGGGCTGCCATTCTTATTGCCTATTGGCTGGCCATGACACTCATACCCACCCCGGGGTTCGACAAGCCCATGCTGGAGCCTGGCCAAAACCTTGCCGCCTGGATCGACAGCAGGTTTATGCCCGGCAGAATGTGGCAGGGAACATGGGATCCGGAAGGGCTGCTAAGCACATTTCCGGCTATGGTTACAACGATCACGGGTATGCTTACCGGTACATTGCTGCTTTCCAATAAAACCTGGGAACGAAAAGTCATCTGGCTCATGGCAACCGGTTTCATTGCGGCTTCTGTTGGCGGCTTGTGGGATTATGTTTTCCCCATCAACAAAAACATCTGGACCAGTTCCTATGTGCTTTACACCTCAGGCCTGGCAGCCATGACCCTGGGCACATTGATCTTTTTGGTGGATATACTGGGCTATAAAAAATGGACCACCTTTGGTGTGATCTACGGCTCCAATGCCATTACCGTTTATGTGCTGGCAGGGATACTGGGATATTTCTTTTACTCCATGCCAATTGGTGGCCAAAATCTGAACAGACATTTTTTTGATCTGTTTGCCAATACTATAGGAATTGCACCCAAATTTGTCAGTATGACCTATGCCCTGGTTTATGTAATGATTCTATATATTCCCGCATATATAATGTACCAGAGAAGAATTTTTGTAAAGCTATAAAAACAAATAGTAAGATAAACAGGAATTTATCATCCCACAAAAAAGAAATTGTATGACAAAAAAACGATTGAGTTTAGTGCTTCTTAGTATCCTGAAGTACTTTGGCCTTTTTTTTCTTGTATGCTTTGCAGGGTTAATCATTTTTGTCGTTTACAATTTTCGTGACAGACATAAAGACTATCGTGTTGACATCAACAGGCAGGCACCCGGCATGGTAACTGTTCAGGCTGGCTTTGCCGCTTATCCTATTACCCCTGAGGTAATTGATACATGGATCGACCAAAAAGGTAATCAACAATTCAGACCCCGGGAGGGTGATACCTTTGAGGATGTTTCTGGTACCGGGCGCTTCGATGCTGTGTGGATGGCTGGCTTTCAAAGTAACAAACCGGCCAAAGGGATTCACGATGATTTATGGGCCAGGGCCATGGCATTGGATGATGGAAATACCCGAATGGTTTGGGTGGTAATTGATGCTATCGGTTTTTTTGCCGATAATGTAGTGGATGTGCGCAAAGCTTTACCCGATAACCTTGGCGTGGATTACCTGATCATATCGGCTACTCATACTCACTCGGCACCTGATCTGTTGGGTATCTATGGACCAAAAAAGCTTAAGTCAGGTGTTAACCCCGATTACCTGGAATATGTAAAAAGGCAGATTTTGGTTGCAACCGAATCTGCAGTAACAAGTCTTCGCCCTGCACGGTTCAGATTTGCTGTTGATTCGTTGGGAGCAGCAGATATGATTGCCGACACACGGAAACCTGTAGTCATAAATCCTGCCTTACATTTGATGCAGGCGGTTGATAAGAAAAGCGGAAATACCCTGGGAACACTGGTTTTATGGGACAATCACCCGGAAACCATCTGGAGTGGAAATTCATTGATCACTTCTGATTTTCCTCATTATTTGCGTGAAGGAATAGAAAAAGGCATCTGGTGGGGCGATTCGCTGATTACACCTGGTTTGGGAGGGATAGCCATCTTTGCAACCGGAAATATAGGAGGGCTGATGACAACGCACCCGGGTGTTGGGATAGCCTGTATGTTTGAGGATACAGTTTATACGGAACCTACCTTCCAAAAGGTCAGGGCTCAGGGCCTTAAACTGGCCCAATTAACAATTGATGCACTCAGTTCATCCGATGTGGTAGAAATCAGTGAAGGGAGTATTGAGTTAAGGGTCAGATCGATAGAGCTATCCTTGAAGAACAGGCTGTTTCAAATTGGTCTGGCTGCAGGAGTTATTAACAGGGGAATGACAAGCTGGATGAGGTTTCGCTCCGAGATTGCTTTCTGGAGGCTGGGGCCGGCCAGTTTTCTTCACCATCCAGGTGAAATGTATCCTGAAATTGCAGATGGCGGTATAGAGGCTCCAACAGGACAGGACTTTGCCATCCAACCCCTGGAGATACCTCCGCTCAGGGAGATCATGCCCGGGCAATTCAGGTTTATCGCCGGACTGTCAAATGATATGATCGGTTATATTATACCCAAATCCCAATGGGACCAAAGGCCTCCCTTTACCTATGATTATGAAAACCGACCTTATGGAGAAATTAACTCCCTCGGACCGGAAACTGGTCCTGTGATACATGCCGCTCTTGTCGATTTGATTCAAGTAACAGATGAACATTAGTACAAACCTTTTTAATTTTCCGGTATTTCCAACTTACCCGAAATATTTTAACACCTGGTACATGATGTCTAATAGCATGAGAATGTGAATATAATAAAAAAATGATGTAAAAATTACACAGACAACATGAAAATAATTTTTTGTTTTATTATTTTATTTTATATATTCGCACCAACCTATTTAGTAAAATTTTTATAAAAAACGCAATACCTCAATTCTGTTATGAGTCTTTGTTAATTGATTTAGTAACTATCGTTAAACCTTTTTCTCCAGGAGAGATCAGCTTGTCTTAGTATTCAGGTTATCCGATCAGGCCTATAATCCCTCCTTTACATCTGCTGAGAAAGGATATAAGATAATTCAAGATATATCCTTAGTTAAACTTTTGGATACCAGAGAAAGCTGATTTGTTCACCTTCTCTTCTTTATTTAATTTAACAAAACCAATAAATTTAGTTCCAAATCAAAATCAAAACAAATGAAAAAATCCAGACTTTACAGGTGCAATGGAATTGCATCATTTTTTCTGATGGTCATTTTTTTGATCATCTCTACAGGATTATCCGCACAGCAACGAACGGTGCGCGGAACTGTTACCGATCAGGACGGAGTTACCCTGCCAGGTGTTACTGTCCAGATCCAGGGTACTACTCGAGGTACTTCCACCGACATGGACGGGCGCTATACCCTCAGTGTTGACGGGCCTGACGCAGTAATTGTATTTTCTTATGTAGGTTATCTTACCGAGGAAATAACTGTTGGAGACCAGTCGCAAATTGATGTGAGGATGATGCCCTCCATTCAGATGTTGTCGGAAATGGTGGTGGTTGGTTACGGTACCCGTATGCGCGAAGAGCTTACAGGTGCTATTTCTACCGTTTCGGCCGATGAGCTTGACAGATCAACGGCTCCCAGTGTGGTCAGCCGTTTGCAGGGGCAGGTTTCGGGTGTAACCGTTACCCAGGCCAACAGGCCCGGTGGTGATGCCATCATCCGTATCAGGGGTATCGGCACCATCAACAATGCCAGTCCGTTGTTTGTTATTGACGGAGTGCCCGTTGGACCAGGAAACAACCTCAACCCCAATGACATCGAGTCTATTTCAATTCTGAAAGATGCTTCTTCAACCGCCATTTATGGTACCAGGGGTGCCAATGGTGTTGTGATCATCACCACCAAGCGGGGACAACGCAACCAGGCACCAAGGATGGAATTCTCCTTCCGTACCGGTGCCAACAGTGCTACCAACCAGTACGACATGCTTAACACCCAGGAATATGGCGAGGCACTGTGGCTTTCTTATGCCAACAGGGGTGCAACACCTGACCACCCTCAGTACGGTTCGGGTGCCAACCCGGTGATACCCAATTATATCTTACCGGCCGGCGCAACATCTGTGGATTACAACCTTTACAATTTTCCAAACTTCCAGATCTTCAGGGCCAACCAGGAAGGTACCAACTGGTACGATGAGATCTTCAGAACCGGTATTGTTCAGGAGTATAGCATGTCTGTATCAGGGGGTGGCGATAATAACAACTATTCTTTCTCAGGTAGCTACTTAAATGAAGATGGGTATATCATTCATACCAACTTCAAAAGGTACAACTTCATGATGAACGCCGATGCAAATCTTACCGATTGGCTAAAGGTTGGGGAGTCATTACAGTTAATTTACATTGATGAGAGCGGAAGGTTTACCGATAATGCCGAAGACAGCCCCGTGGCAGATGCATTCAGGATGCAGCCTATTATTCCGGTATATGATATAGAAGGAAACTTTGCCGGTTCCAGGGCATCGGGCATGGGTAATGCACAAAACCCCGTAGCAAGGCTTTACAGGGAAAGAAATAATGTAGGTAACTGGGCAAGGATGATGGGTAATGTATATGCAGAAGCAACCCCTATAGAAAATCTAACCTTCAGGTCAATGTTTGGATTTAACTGGGGGCAGTGGAACTTTAAAGGGCATATCATCCCCAATTTTGAATTCTCTGAGCCACAAACAGTAAATGGTCTCAATGTGAACTCTAATTTTGGTTTGCAGTGGAACTGGACCAATACCGTGAATTACCGGATAGAATTGCCCAACGGGCACCGTGTTAACCTGCTTGCCGGTACCGAAGCTGTTGAAAACTACTGGAGGTCACTGAATGCCAGCAGGCGCCAGTTCTTCTCTGAAGATCCCCTCTATATGCAGCTGGATGCCGGTGAAGCCAACAGGGACAACAGCGGTAATACCTCCGAGTGGGCCTTGTTATCACAGTTCGGACGGATCAATTATGACATTGGTACCAAGTATTTCCTTGAAGCATCCATCAGGCGTGATGGTTCTTCCCGCTTTGCCAAAGAAAACCGTTGGGGTGTATTCCCTGCTTTCGCTGCTGCATGGGCAATTTCTGAAGAAAGCTTTATGGATGCCACTGCCAACTGGCTGGATCTGTTTAAACTGAGGTTGGGCTGGGGCCAGACCGGTAACGACCAGATGGACAACTACAACTCCTTCACCACGTTCAGGAGCGATGCATACCGCTCTGCTTATGCCATAGACGGTTCCAATACCCAGGCCACCTCAGGGTTTATGCCCGGAAGGCTGGGTAACGAAGAAGTAACCTGGGAAGCAACTACTACCTATAATTTAGGTTTGGATGGTGCTATGCTTAATAACAGGCTTACTTTTGCATTTGATACCTGGTTAAGATTTACTTCAGGTATGCTCTTTGTTAAACCCATACCCCATGTTTCGGGTGTTGTAGATGCACCCTCGTTGAACGTTGCTGATATGAGAAACCAGGGATTTGACCTGCAGCTGGGATACCATGACCATACCATGGGAGGCAGATTGAGGTACAGCATCACTGCAACCATTTCGCGCTACAACAATGAAATTCTTGAGCTTACCGGCGATCCCGACCAGATCATTGACGGTCAGTGGGAAAGGCAAATGGTTTATACCCGTTTTGGTGTTGGATCAGCATTCCCCATGTTTTATGGGTATATCGTAGATGGAATCTTCCAGACACAGGAAGAGGCTGACAACCATCCTCAATATGGAAACACCGACTACAACCGTCCAGGGCACTTTAAATTCAGGGATGTAAATGGCGATGGAGTTATTGATGCCAACGACAGAACATGGATCGGAAGTCCGCACCCCGACTTTGTAGCTGGTCTGAATTTTGACTTTGGTTATGGCAACTGGGACCTGAACATGTTTTTCTACGGCAGCTATGGAAACGATGTAATAAATTATGTAACCCGCTGGATTGACTACGGTATGTTTAATGGTGGATTAAGCACACGCGCACTTTATGAAAGCTGGGGAAGCCCCTACCTTTCCAATAATGCGGATGCTACCCTGCCTATGCTTAACCAGGAAACGATTTCTCAGCAACCTTCCACAGCATTTGTTGAAGACGGCTCTTACCTGAGGATGAAAAACCTGCGCCTTGGATACACCGTTCCCCGAAGGGCAATGGAAAGCATCGGCTTGCCTGGTCAATCCATTCGTGCATACGTACAGGTAACCAACCTGTTTACCATCACCAATTACAGCGGACTTGATCCGGAGATCAACCTTTCTGGTGTTTCCATGGGCCTTGACCGTGGTGCATGGCCTACTCCACGCATGGTAATGTTTGGCTTAAACCTGGGCATATAATTTAATTTAGGAATTAAAATTCAAAATATACAGATTATGAAAAAATCAATTATAGCATTCGCAATAATCGGCATGTTG
>SLIL01000307.1 GCA_007135645.1 Bacteroidales bacterium | reverse complement strand
TGTTCAGGTCAATTCATGGCAAAAAACCCTGAAATAATTTTATTGAATTATTTCCATAGTTAATATGATTTTTAATAATTTTGGCAGCATCAAAACACTTTGTATAATTCAGCTGTTTTAGCTGCAAACAAAAACAACACTATGACTCAACTATCAGAATCTATCCGGATTCACCCGCCGGATTTAAGCATTTACGGGATTAAAGACACGCCCGAAATTTTCTACAACCTCTCTTATGATGAGCTTTTTGAGCATGAAACGGATCCTTCACTGGGTCAGTTTGAGAAAGGTTTTGAAACCGCCTCGGGCGCAGTAGCGGTAGATACCGGTATTTTTACCGGTCGCTCGCCCAAGGATAAGTACATTGTAAAGGAAGAATCCACCAAAGACAACATCTGGTGGGCAGGCCCCAATGCCAAGCGGTCAGATAATCACCCCATTTCAGAAAAAGTATGGGAAGAGCTGCGCGAAACAACCCTGCGACAATTTCATGGGAAGAAGCTTTATGTGATGGATGCTTTTTGCGGTGCCAACGAGAATTCAAGGCTCAGGATCAGGGTTATTACCGAAGTAGCCTGGATGGCACACTTTGTAAAAAACATGTTTATCAGGCCCACCGAAGAAGAACTCATTGACTTTGAACCCGACTTTGTGATGCTCAATGCCTGTAAAACGGTGAATGAAAACTGGGAAACACAGGATCTTAATTCGGATGTGTACGTGGCATTTAACCTGAAGGAAAAAATGTCGCTGGTGGGAGGCACCTGGTACGGAGGAGAGATCAAAAAAGGGTTCTTTTCCATTATGAATTACTACCTGCCTCTGGAAGGTATGGCCTCCATGCACTGTTCTGCCAATATGGGGAAAAACGGAGATACAGCCATATTCTTTGGCCTCTCTGGCACAGGGAAAACCACCCTGTCAGCCGACCCTGAGCGCTATCTGATCGGGGACGATGAGCATGGTTGGGACGATGAAGGGATCTTTAACTTTGAGGGTGGTTGTTATGCCAAATGTATCAACCTGAGCCAGGAAAAAGAACCTGATATCTACAATGCCATCCGCCGCAATGCACTGTTGGAGAATGTGGTTTATGATACCAAAACGGGAGCCATTAATTTTTACGATACTACCAAGACCGAGAATACCAGGGTTTCTTATCCCATTCATCATATTGAAAATATTGTAAAGCCCGTGAGCAAGGGAACACACCCAAAAAAGATCATCTTCCTTACGGCAGATGCATTTGGTGTTTTTCCACCTGTATCCAGGTTGAGTCGCGAGCAGGCCATGTATTATTTTCTGAGCGGCTACACCAGTAAACTTGCAGGTACCGAACGGGGGGTGAAAGAGCCTTTGCCAACATTCTCATCGGCTTTTGGAGCTGCGTTTCTAATGGTTCACCCAACCGTGTATGCCCGGCAGCTGGCCGAGAAGATGAAAAAACACGGAGCTACAGCCTACCTGGTAAATACAGGCTGGATAGGCGGACCTTACGGGGTAGGGCAGCGGATCGACCTTGAATCTACCCGCAACATCATCAGGGCTATTCTGGACGGATCGCTGGACAATGCAGAGGTGGAAGAAATAAAGCCCTTTGGCTTGTATTTCCCAAAAGAGGTGAAGGGTGTTGATTCCCAGATCCTCAATCCCAGAAACACCTGGAAATACGAAACGGCATACAACAAACAGGCTGAAAAACTTGCCGAAAAGTTCATCGATAACTTCGACCAGTTCCTTGATACCGACGAGGGACAAAAGCTTGTTGCTGCAGGGCCTCAAAACCAGTTTATGAAACAATACTACAGCTATTATGAGCGTAAACTGGAAGAAATGGAAAAGAAACATCACGAAGAGATCCTGCGCCTCAAAGACCAGATCTATATCCTGCAGAATGCATTTCATGATTATATCTCCTTTAATTCCATCAACTCAGATTATAAGAAACGGAAGCTGCACCGTTATGTGCCGGTTGTTTCCTGGTTTGATACTGAAGATGAGCATGAAAGGAAAAACTGCCACAATGCCGTTTTGAAACTTACCAAGAATATTGGCCTTGAGGCATACTCCCATGAGGAAACAGATATCGGATACAATGAATTTATGACCCGTTCGCGCGAGGAAATGACCACCAGCAACATTTATGAGGTAATCGATGATGTTTTTCGTTGCTTTACCTCAAGACCATGTAAAAATCCGGATCTGATCAATACCCGGGAAAATCTCATGGATGTTTCACAAAATGTGGAAAATTTCATTATCAAAATCGGATCTCTGATCGTTATCAAATACATGGATCAGGATGACAGATCGCAATTCAAGGTCAGGAAACTCTCCGTGAGCGGGCTGATACATATTGACAAGAACCCTCATCTGATCAAAGATCCTGTTCAACTGGTTGAGGAGATTCAATATTTTTAAACTACCTTTGTAATACTTCATAACGGCAGTGGCAGTTTCATAACAACGTAAACCTTTTTCTCTGCTTGCATTTTTAAAATTTACGGAAACTGTCCTGCCGTTTTTTTGTTATACATGGCATAGGTTTGTTTATTATTCAACCTTGGCCTGCAATGGAAAAATGACAAAAGTAAATATCCTATTCCCACATCAACTGTTCGAAAAATCGTCTCTTCCTGTGAAAGAAGGGGATGTTTATCTGGTGGAAGAGTCCCTGTTTTTTACCCAGTACAGATTTCACCAACAGAAAATAGCCTATCACCGTGCTACTATGAAGTATTATGAGCAGTTTCTTCATGAGCAGGGAATAAAGGTTCAATATATAGATTCACAACAATCCGGATCAGATATCCGTAAGCTTATTCCGGAACTGAAAGGTAAAGGAGTAAAAGAGTTCAATTATATCGATCCTGTGGATGACTGGCTTCAGCAACGGATCGATAAAACTGCAGCACGGGAAGGCTTGAAAATAAAAGCGTTTCCTACTCCCATGTTTTTGAATTCAAACGATGAGCTGGACAGCTTCTTTGCAGATAAAAAGAGATTCTACCAGACCGATTTTTACATCCATCAGCGAAAGCAGCGAAACATTCTCCTGGAAAAAGACGGCAAGCCCCTTGGCGGAAAATGGAGCTTTGATGCGGAAAACCGTAAAAAATATCCGGCAAACAAAAAACCACCAGGGATAGAGCACCCGCAAAAATGCAAGGTCTTTGATGAGGCGGTGGAGTATGTGCAAATGCATTTTAAGGATAATCCGGGAGAGCTCAGTGCCCAACCACTGTATCCCCTACATTTTAAGGCTGCCCGTCAATGGTTGCAACAATTTTTCACGAACCGCTTTGCAGACTTTGGACCCTATGAAGATGCCATTGTTTCCGGAGAACATTTTCTCCATCATAGCGTGCTGACCCCAATGCTGAACAATGGATTGTTAACTCCTACTGAAGTGCTTGACAGTACCCTTGAATATGCTTCCAGTCATGAGGTCCCCCTTAATTCCCTGGAAGGGTTTATAAGGCAGATCATCGGATGGCGCGAGTTTATCAGGGCTGTCTACAGGTTTAAGGGACGGGAAGAGCGGACCAGGAACTTCTGGGAGTTTGAAAGGAAAATACCTGAAGCTTTTTATACCGGCAACACAGGGATTGAGCCCCTGGATGTTGTGCTGGGCAAGGTGCTTAAAACCGGATATTGCCATCATATTGAGCGGCTGATGGTGCTGGGAAACTTTATGCTCCTGTGCGGGATCCACCCCGATGAGGTTTACCGATGGTTTATGGAAATGTTTATTGATGCCTATGACTGGGTAATGGTGCCCAATGTTTACGGTATGAGCCAGTTTGCCGATGGTGGACTGATGGCCACCAAGCCTTACATAAGCGGAAGCAATTACCTGATGAAAATGAGTGATTTTAAGAAAGGGAAGTGGCAAAAAGTCTGGGACGGATTATTCTGGCAGTTTATGGATCATCACAGAGACTTCTTTGGCAGGAATCCACGGATGAATATGCTGATCAGAAGTTTTGACAAAATGGCTGCAGAAAAGAAAAAAGCGCATCATGAACATGCCCGGGCTTTTTTGATGGAGTTTTTTCGGTAATAATACGGATATATGTTTCTCACATTTTTGTAACTTGCACAGGTTTTTCAATAAAAGATCGTATCAATTATGAAAACTACTTTCGGACCCCAGAAAATTCTGTTTCCTATGCCCGTGAGCCTTGTGGTAACAGGAAACATGGGAAAAGCTAACATTGTAACCATTGCATGGGTAACGCTACTCACCAGTGCCCCGCCAACGCTGGGCATTTCCGTGGGAACAAAGGGTTTCTCAGGAGAGCAGATCAAAGAGAATAAACACTTTACGGTGAATATTGCCAGTGCAGACAAGATGACCGAGGCCGATTACTGTGGGATTGTTTCGGGAAGAGAAGTGGATAAATTTGAGAAAACCGGATTTACAAAGCTGCCTTCCAGACACATTGACTCGCCTATTATTAAGGAGTGTCCGCTGAATATTGAATGTGAACTGGTTTCAGCTTCTCTGGTGGGGCGAACCAATCATTTTATCGGCAGAATACTGGAAGTGCACATGGACACTGACAAATTGAAGGATCCGGATAATCCGGGAACATATCTTACGGAATTGATGAACCCGCTGATTTACATGGGAGGAGCAAGGGAGTACAGGAAAATTGGAGGAAAAATCGGAGATGCTTATAGTATAGGCAAGAAACTTAAAGAAAGGTGATACCCGATTTATTATTGAGCCAGAGTTAATGTAAGGATTATGTGGAATTGCCATAATTAAAAATCAAGCTTTATGTAACTTCGATATAAATAATAAAAGTTTATATGAGTGCTCTTTTTAGGGTGGTATTGCTGGATGTCTAAAAATAAGCTTTGGTTTAAAAAAACTGATCTTGTATCATTATATTATTTAAATTTGTACTATTAATACGTTTTGAGGCATGGATGAAAATTCAAACAGACTGTTGACAGATAAGGATCTATGGATTTTGATTGCACAGAGTTCAGTGGGCGATTCGTATCGTCCGTTAAACCTTCGTGGCGCTGTTCTGACTGGTGTTAATCTTGCCGGTGCTGATCTTTCAGGTGCTAATTTCTCCAAAGCCGACCTTCGGGGTGCAAACCTGCAGGGTGCCAACTTATCAGGCGCATTTCTTGCCAATGTCGACCTGAGTCATGCCAATCTTTTCGGAGCAACTTTTGAAGGTTGCGTATTGGCCAGTGCCATATTAAAACATGCCAATTGTGATGAGGCTGACCTGTCAGATGCCAATCTGGCCAATGCTGATCTGACCAAATTATCAGCCATTAATGCCGATTTTACCCGGGCGGATCTGTCGCAGTCATTCATGCTTTACGCTGACCTTACCCGTGCCAATTTTTTCAAAGCCAACCTCTCAGGTGCCGATATCACCGGTGCCGATGTGCTGGAGGCTAACTTTACCCGCACCTATTTCAACGACACCAAAATGACTGATATCCTTAACCTGGAAAGATCTGTGGGTTATAAAGGATAAAGCTTGTTGCTGATACCGGTGGCTGAAAAGAATACAGAATCCCCGTTCACTTTTTTCTGAACAGAAATGATTGCTGAACACCGGTAACCGGGTTTGTGATCTGCATGATATACATCCCTGAAGGAATAGAACTGAGATTTATTTGCAATTGCAGGCCTGCAGGATAATGGTTTCCTCGGTACCATTTTCTTCCGGAATGATCATTAATGGTAATTTCCAACCGTTGCTTGTCGTCAAACAAACCAGAAATGATGTTGATCCTTTCTGCAGCAGGATTGGGGTAAAATCTGAGGTCTGCCGGAACCGTTTTGTCGGGAGGAACAGTGATCTCAATTTTCTTTTCTGCATGGATTCTCATTTCGATATTGTCAATGTTGTTTTGCTGTGGGCTTATATTTAGCTTTTCAGATACCGCAGAAGTGTAGCCGGCCATTTCTACTTCAAGTATATAGGTGCCAAAAGGAAGATTGTCAAAATGAAAATAACCCCTTGAATTGGTAAGGGTATGGGCATATATTTTTTGACGGCTAAGGCTGAAAAGCAATACACTGATGTTGGACAATCCCTCAGTACAAAGATCGGGTTCCTGCATCCCAAACCAGGGTTGGCAATAGACGTCTTTGTCTGATTTGGGGATCCCTTCCAGTTCAAAAAACCCGGCAATGGTACCGGTGCCCTGGGGGAGGGAGGTAACCGCCGATCTTTTCCTGATATCCACTTCGTAGGTATTCCCTTTTAAAGGAATAATGGTTGCGTATTGCCATCTGCTTTGTTCGGCATAGTAAACCGGAATAAATGATGACTGATCCATAGTGTCTGCCGGCAGATATAGGGTGTAGTCTCCTTCAAAAAGGGCATCGAACCTGAACTGACCCTCGTTGTCAGAAAAAGTAAGGAAGCGGGCAGGGACATCTTCCTTTTCCCCAGTCATAAGAATGGCCATTACCGGATGATCTGGAAGGGGAGTATTGTCCTGCCACACCCTCCCCTGAAGGCTATGGGAAGGTCTGATATATAGTATGATAGAATCTTCTGCCTCTTCACAGAAAAGAGAAAAAGCAGTGAGAAAAAGGATTACCTCCCCATTGAGAATATCATCTTCGCCGGGGTAATAGATCGTTTGGAGACTGTCCGGATTTTCAAAAAATCCATCCCCTGATGTTTGCCATTGGAGCGCATCAAAATTTTCAGCTTCAGCCTGCACTGTAAAAAAGCTCAGATCAGGAGAAATGAACGTGTTTGTACCGGCATATGCAAAGGGTAAAGGTTGCAGAAACAAAGTTACCTGGTCTTGCAAAATAACTTCGCTGGAAGCGGCCTGAAGGGTTAAGGTAACTTCACCATTTAAAAGATCCTGCGGCCCGGGAAAATATCTGGGGATCAGGATCTGGTTGTCATTAAAAGTGCCATCTCCGTTGCTACTCCAGGTGATTTCTGATAATCCCTGGGGAACAAATACCAAGGTTGGTTCAAAGTAGGATATGGTTACACAAAGGATGGAATCATTACCCGCAAAGGGCTTTTGCCGTGCAAAGGCATAAGGACTTTTGAGGTCAAAGAATGAGAGAGTATCTGTGCCTTGTTCAAGGTAAGCTGCCACTGCTATGTTGGCATCTATGGGGATATTCAGCGACATAACCGTGTCTGTGATCATCGCAGTAGAATCGCTGAAAGCATAGTTGCTGAATTCGCCATAAAATATTCTGTAACCCACAACTGCCGGTTCAGGATTGGGTACCCATGAGATTCTCACGGTCTGACCGGTTTGCTGGGTAAAAACACCCGATGGTGCTGATACTGGTGCTTCCGGGTTCAGCTGGCTCAGGAAGGGAAGATAGTTCAGCTCTCCCAGTGCCGGATCATTGCTGTTATCGTATAAATACCCCTTGATTTGAAGGCTGTCTGTGGTACCCCAGTAATTTCCCGATACATCCATGTTAAAAGGGGTGAGGTTCATCAGAAGTGCTGTATCCCTTTCGTTATTGAAAATATTGTTTTCTGTAAACAATACATCCTCCTGGGCAAGAAACCTGGCAATATATTCCTTATTGGCGGTGAACGTATTATTAGCCACCTCAATAATTCTTGAATTGTTTCTGAAAATGATTCCTGCCTGGTTTTCGTAAACATGGTTGTAGTGGAAATATGAGTCGGCCGAAGAGCTGAAAATAACAGCCGTTCTGTTATCCCAGAAGATATTCTGCAGAATAAAAGTTGAATCCATGGAGGCATACACCCCGGCACCCTCATTTTCATGTCCGTTGTTGAAAATGATATTTCGCTGCACCATGGTTCGGGCGGCGGTACCCTGTGAACTGCTAAACAACCATATTCCATGCCCACTGTTTTTCAGAATATTCCCTTCAATAAGATTATTATAGCAAAACCCGTGATTGTTGCTCTGAATGCTGATGTTGGTGGTGAAATTATTGAAGATGTTATGCTCAATAAGATTGTTTGAGGACTGACTTCCCTGGCCTGTGGCAAATATTTCAAGACCAATAAAATTGTTTTCAAACCGGTTGTTTCTTACCGTCCATGATGAACTATTGTTAATGGCCACACCAATGTAGAAGATATCCTGGAATAAACTGTTTTCAATTAAAACATGATTGGCCCCTTCTCCGCGAATACCCCTGATGGAGTGCCGGATATGCAGGTGAGATACTTCAATGGTTCCCGGGAAGAAGATATTGCTGATGGTAATGCCATTCCAGTTCCAGGTTTCGTTGCCTGTGTGATTGGGGATCATGTATACGCTGTCGGTTTTATTTCCCTGGATGAGGAGTTTGCCTCCTTCCACATTCAGCCCGCGACCTTGGTTAAATTTAATCACGGTGCCTGCTTCAATGGTTAGTGTAGATCCGGAAGGAAGCAGGATATTGTCTGTGGCAATGTAGGTATTTTCGGATGTCCAGTTGATTGTTCCGCTCAGGGTACCACCCACTTCAATAGTTTCAGCAAATGTGGCCGGCAACATATTAAGCATCCATACCATTGAAAGCCAGAGTATTTTCTGGCATCCGGCAACAGCAACTATGATGTTCTTTATACTCATAGTGTTTTTGGTATGGTTTTGTTTAGAAATAATACATTAAACCCAGCCTGATCCCAAGTCCATACATCCGTCTTTCAATGGGATGGTTCAGATTCCAGTCGTTGATGTAGTTCCTGTATTCTGCTTCTGCAAAGATATCACTGATCTGGCTCAGGCGCAAGCGAGCCCCCAGGGTTGCTGACCATGCAAATATCCAGGCATTGAAGTTGGTATTGTTCACAGGGGCAACGGGAAACCCGTTTGTGTTTTCAACAGTCTGAGCCCTGAGCCACAAGGGTGTACTGGCATGAAATCCTGCTTTGGTATACCAGTTTATGTTTCTGCCATTAAAGAATACCCATGATGCGGCAACACCGGTTTCCAGAAATCCGAACCGGTTCATCTGGTCGTAAATAATTTCCTGGCTTTCAAGTGGGATCCAGGTGGTATCGGTAATGTAGGTATAAATGGTATCGTTTTGCAGGATGGTAAAAAATACATCCAGCGTATCGATCTG
>SLIL01000409.1 GCA_007135645.1 Bacteroidales bacterium | reverse complement strand
TCACTATATCCCCTGTTTTTGGGGACCAGGTATGGACAGCTGACACCCTGGATAGCCCTTACAGCATGGCCATACAGTACTTTGTTTATCAATCAAACGGGTTTGCGAATTTGTACACCCACCGGATCGGTGAAGATGGTTCGTCAAGCCCAACCATGCAGTCATCACACCTGTCCAACCTGACCAGGGGTGATTATACCATTGTTCCGCTGGCAATTCGCTCGCGCAGTTTCACAAGAACCCTGGACCCGGGCCGTTATTATCTGGACCGTATAACCCTCAGAGACCGGCTTCTTAACAGAACAGACCTGAATCGTGATGAGATCGAGTCTGCATTCGGAGCCAGCTATTTTGATGTCTCAGATGGTCCGGTTCCTGAAGCAACAGGACCGGTCAGCATCGGCAGCGTAACAAGGATAGGCGGACCGGAAGGATCAGTATTCAGCGGCCAGGCCGACCTGGTGATACACGTTCAGGGAGCAATAGAAATCCAGGAGACAGAATTCAGGCACGGTCAAAGGCAACCGGGCAATGTGGTTATAGTTCATTTTACCAATGACGGAAGGAATTTTAGCTACAGGACTCACAGGTTTGGAAGCAACGTTTTCAATGTTAGGATCGGCTCTTCAAGAGCTGAAGAGGTTCGGATTACGGCAATCAGCATAACGGATGCAGACGGAGAGGTGCACGAATTTCCTTACGAGCAGTTCCGCCACAAGATGAATTACATCACCACCAGCGAATAATGTCCCGAAAAGGATTCCGTTGAGAGGACAAAAATCGGTATATCATCATCGATACGCTGACAAATACATTTTTTGCGGAATACGATTATTTTCAACTAAAAAAGCCACTTGCGATAATCCATCCCAGGTGGCTTTTTATTATGTTTCCGGTTGCTTTATGGTAGGGGCTACTGATCGCTGCCGTTTTCCTGGTTGATCTTCTCCCAGGCCTGGGCAGCGGCGTTTTGCTCGGCTTTTTTGATGGAGAAATCAGAGCCCTGGGCAACCAGTTTTTTATCAATGAGCAGGTTTACCTGGTAGATCTTTACTCTTTTGTGATTTTCTGTTTCCCCTGCCAGCTCAAATTCCAGCTCGCACTTTTCTTTCTGGGCCCACTCAATGAGCTTGCTTTTAAAGTTTACCTCCCGGGAAACCAGGTCGTCAAGATCCAGGTGGTTCTGTATGATTTGCACAACCACCTTCCCGGTAAACCGGTATCCTTTATCGAGGTACAATGCACCAATAAATGCTTCAAAGGCATCTCCCAGGATGGATGTGCCCACCATTTGATTCTCTCGGCTGGTTTGCACGAGCTTGTCGATGCCCAGCTTGCGGGAGAGGGTATTAAGGTTTTGCCGGCTTACAATGCGCGAGCGTATTTCGGTGAGAAAACCTTCTTCTTTGTAGGGGAATTTTTTAAATAGAAAATCGGCCACACAAGAACCAAGCACAGCATCGCCAAGATATTCCAATCTTTCGTTGCTGTGCCTGAATCCGTTGCTCTCGGGGGCAGCAATGGATTTGTGCCTGAAAGCTAATTTATAAAGTGCAATATTTCCGGGGGTAAATCCAAAAATATTTCTGATAGCCCTTACAAGGGGTTTGTCTGCACTGTTTTTTGTGAAAAAAGATCTGATGTTGAACAAAATGTTCAGAATTACTCAGTGAACTTCTTAAATGCAACACAAGCATTATGGCCGCCAAAACCAAACGTATTACTCAATGCCACATTTACCGTTCTCTTTTTCGCTTTGTGGAAAGTGAAGTCGAGCTCAGGAATTTCAGGGTCATCGGTAAAGTGGTTGATTGTTGGAGGCACGATATCGTGTTTTACCGCCAGCACAGATGCGATAGCTTCGGCAGCGCCAGCGGCACCCAGCAGGTGTCCGGTCATGGACTTGGTAGAGTTGATGCTGATTTTGGGTGCATGCTCTCCAAATAAATCGACAATTGCTTTGGGTTCTGCAATATCTCCCAGAGGAGTTGAAGTGCCATGTGTATTGATATGGTCTACATCTTCAGGTTTTAATCCTGCATCCTCCAGGGTGTATTTCATTACATTTTTGGCTCCCAGTCCATCAGGGTGAGGGCCGGTCATGTGGTATGCATCAGCAGAAAGACCACCACCAACAACTTCGGCATATATTTTTGCGCCTCTTTTGAGGGCGTGCTCAAGTTCTTCAAAAACCAACGCTCCTGCACCTTCTCCAAGCACGAAGCCGTCGCGGTCCTTATCAAAGGGGCGTGAAGCTGTAGCAGGGTCATCATTTCTTACCGAAAGTGCAGTGAGGGCATTAAAACCTCCAAGGCCCGCTTCGTTAACAGCAGCCTCAGAGCCTCCCCCGATAAAGATATCTGCTTTTCCAAGCCGGATGTAGTTAAGGGAGTCTACAAGGGCATTGGCTGCAGAAGCACATGCCGAAGTAGTAGTAAAGTTAGGACCGCGATAACCATATTTTATGGAAATATGACCTGCTGCAATATCCGCGATCATCTTGGGGATAAAAAAGGGACTAAACCGCGGGGTTCCGTCTCCTTTGGCAAAGTCCATTACTTCTTTCAAAAAAGTATCAAGGCCGCCAATGCCACTGCCCCAGATCACACCCACCCTGTCAGGGTCGGGGGTAAATCCGTTGAGCAACCCGGCATCCTTGATTGCCTGATCGGCAACAACAAGAGCATATTGCGCAAAGAGATCATACTTACGTGCCTCTTTGCGGTCAAAATGATCCTGTGCGTTATAGCCTTTTACTTCGCAAGCAAACTTGGTTTTGAATTTTGAAGTGTCAAAGCGGGTAATGGGCCCCGCACCACTAACACCATTAAGCAATCCGTCCCAGAATTCCGGGACGGTATTGCCTATGGGTGTAAGAGCGCCTAATCCTGTTACGACTACTCTTCTGAGTTTCATTTAAAGCTGCTTAGGTTCTACTTGTTGTTATTTTCAATGTAAGCAATAGCATCACCTACTGTGCTGATCTTCTCAGCCTGGTCATCAGGAATGGCAATGTTGAATTCCTTTTCGAACTCCATTATAAGCTCTACGGTGTCCAAAGAATCTGCTCCCAGATCGTTTGTAAAACTTGCATCGGGGGTTACTTCTTTCTCATCTACGCCAAGCTTATCTACAATGATAGCTTTAACTCTTGTTGAAATGTCAGACATGTTTTCTCCTTTTTTTAATTAAACAGACTGCAAAGAAAAAAATTAAAATCATCATAAACAACTTTTTTTTGTCGAAAGTTGCGTAAACCTCTATAATACATTGATTTACTAAAGCTTGCATATAACTAAAAGATTAGTTCATACCTTTGATACCGGGCGGGCTGATGTGTTGTAAGTACATGTTATACAGGGAGATAGATTGGTATCAAACGATTGTTCTTTTTTTCTCTGATTTCCGGCCCTCAAAAGCCCTTTTTTGGGCAAAAAATGTCAGTTTGCACGCCAGCAAATCCTAAAACTGCAATAAATTTATCTTTCTACGGTTCGGTTATTGGACAAAATTTTCCATAATTTTGGCCCTTGTAACACTTTAAGTAAATGCAATTGGTTATGATCGTAATTGATCAAATCGGGTTGCGCCAGGCAATGGAAATAAAAAAGAAAGGACATATGACACGCGGTAAACCGTTTTCTGAATATATGCAGGCCTATGCAGGAGTTGTTCTGATACATTATATATATGTATTGTTTTTTCGGCTATGGGAGTTTGCAGGTGCTGTTCCTGTCGGGGCAGCAACGGATGTGCTCAACGGGTTGATCGGCGATGTGCTTGTGGCCAGCAGTTTGCTCTTGATTCTTTTTTTGCCTTTCGTAGCCATCGCAAGGCACAGTGTAAAATGGGCAAAGCTGCTTTCAGTTGCATTTGCCATCCTTTTTTATGCTTTTCTTGCTCCTGTTCAGTCACATTTTATTATTCAGGGCAGTCTGGCTGATGTGTTAGGGAATGCATGTGCTGCAGGAAATACCTGGTTCACGGTGATGAGCAACCTGTGTTTCCTGTGTTGGTTCGTCCCGGTGATCTTTTTCCTGATCATGGGGGTGGTATACTTATATTATTTCATGATCAAAGGAAAATTTGTATACCCTGCTATTTATAATAAATCACTTTTCGTATTTATGCTGGTTGCCTTTCCGGTTACCCTTGAGCTGGGTTTTAACACCGATTTTCTCAATAAAAACAGCTATCGTGTCAGCAAGCCCTACTATTTTGCCAAAACCAGCTTTAGCTGTATTACCGGTATCGGGCTGCCCCCGGGCGAAGATCTCCGTGGCATTGCCCTTTTTCAGAGCATTCGTGGGAAAGACAGTTATCTGTCGCATTCCTCATATCCACTGTTGCGATACCCTGCCCGGACAGAAGGGATGGAGCAATGGTTCAAACCTGTTGATAACCAAAAGTCTCCTGATATTGTGATCATTGTAGTGGAGGGACTGTATGGTCATTCATCCGGGGCTGATAAAACACTTACATTCAGCCCGTTTCTGGACAATCTTGAGCAGCGCAGTATATCCTGGCAAAATTTTCTGGCAACTTCACAGCTAAGGCAGAATGCTGTTCCTTCGCTGCTGGGAGGATTGCCTTTTGGGAAAAATGGTTTTACGGAATTGCCGGTGGTACCCTACCATTTTTCTTTGTTAAGTGTTTTAAGGCACAATGGTTATCATACCTCATTCTATACCGGTCAATGGGGCTGGATCAAATCCTTTGAAAAATTTATGCGATTTAATGATTTGGGAAGAATGGTAGATGCATCTGCTTTTCCTGATCATTACCCCAGGGTGCTGGTTGGGGAGGATGACTATTTCTGGGGCTATCGTGACGGGGAGTTGTTTGACTATTATTTGCAGCATAGATTTGAAGGGGATGATTCTCCTCGCGTGGAAGTGATCCTTTCCGGAAGTACCCGGCCACCTTATGCCATTGCCAACTACAGGAATTATGAGCAGTTGTTCCGTGAAAAGGTAAATGGTTTAAGTGACGAAAGTGATCGTGCTTATTATCTGGCTAACCAGGATTTTTACACGGCACTGCTGTATGCAGATGAGAAACTGGAAGAATTTTTTGCCAGGTACCGTCAGCATCCCAATTATGAAAACACCTTGTTTTTTATTACGGGCAATTCTCCCATGGCTGGTCGGGCTGCTAAAGGAGGGCTTGAGAAGTACAGGGTACCGCTGATGTTGTATTCACCCATGATTGACGAGTCAGTGGTGGTAAACCAGGTTAAAAGTCAGAATGATGTTTTCGAATCTCTCCTGGGATTTCTCTCCAGGAATTATGGGCTGGATGTTCCCCGATATTCGGCATCGTTGGGAGGGAGCATCTGTGACCTCAAAGCAGAAACACCTCTTTTTGTTCCCTTTCTTGGGGGTGACGGACGAATCAGGGAGATCCTTCTTAATGATCGCTTTCTCTCTGCAAGCAGGGAGCTTTTCCGTGTTGATAAACATTTGCAGCTTGAGAGACTTGAAAACAAAGAAAAGTCTGATTCACTGATTGCTGTTCTGCAGGCTTTTCTGGATGTGAATAGTATTGCCCGCACGCGGGTTATTCCTGATTCTCTTTATTTCGGCTTTTTTGATTTTAACCTGATAAAAGATACCGTATTTTCGGTGGTTCGCGAACGCGAAGAATTTCGTGATGTGGTAGAGCAGGTATCCATTGGCAGGGGTACCCATTATGTGGATATAAGGTTATTTGATCCGGATATGCTCCTGGAGGAGGTTTATCTGGTTTATGAGCTTCGCGATGCCGAAGGTGATCTGTTGCAATGGGAGAACTTCGGGATCCCGGCAGGTCGCGAGGACTTTAGTGTCCGGGTCCTGCTTGATGAACACACCCGGGAAGAATCCCCGCTTACCTTGCAGTTATTTTTGTGGAATCAATCGTCGGTTCCTTACAGTATCGGACAGGTAAAAGCCACATTTTACAAGGGAGGTGCCAGCGCAAATTGATCCGGTAATCCTGAAAACTTCATATCATTAAAATGAATCAACCCGAAAATAAAAACAAACCTGTAACCCGTATAGCAGTTTTTGCCTCAGGTAGTGGCACCAATGCCGAAAACCTGATTAAACATTTCAGCACCCATCCCTCCATTGAGGTGGCACTGGTTGTAACCAATAACCCTGATGCGTATGTGCTTAAGAGGGCTGAAGATGCCGGGGTTCCGGCAGTGGTGATGGATAAGGAGTACCGGATTTCACAAGATAGCGTGATGAAATTGCTGGAAAAACATGGTATAGGCTTCATCGTGCTGGCGGGGTATCTTTTGCTTATCCCTTCCTGGCTGGTGCGGCAGTTCCCTGAAAAGATCGTGAATATTCATCCCGCACTGCTCCCCCGATATGGTGGAAAAGGGATGTATGGCGAGCATGTGCACAGGGCAGTCATTGATTCGGGTGATAAGGAATCGGGCATTACCATTCATTATGTCAATGAGCAGTATGATCAGGGAGATATCATTTTTCAGGCCCGGTGTCCGGTATTTGATGAAGATACACCCGAAACACTGGCTAAACGAATTCATGAGCTTGAATACCTGCATTTCCCGGTAGTGATCGAAAAGCTCATTGCCCAAAAATAAAAGAGGTTAAGTTGTTACCCCCTTAAACGGATGGCTTTCAACAAAACCTCTTTTACCATCTGCCTTCCTGGCAGCTTTTTTTTCGAGTGTTTGATAAGAAAGCGTCAAGTGCAAGGCGGGCGAAGCCTGAAAAACAGGAGTCCCGAAGTAAATCGGGATGACACTGTTTTGAAGGCAAGCCCAACGCAGCAATTGGCGTTTTCTTGCAAACACTACTTAAGGTTCTTTAGTGCTTCGGCAACAGCGTTAAACATAGGCTCATTGGAAATGGGCTGACCAACAGCATGCTGCATCCACTCCTGTGGTGTCAGTCGACCGGCTTTAAACATACGGTCGGTTTCATGGGCCAGGTTTTTCCCTTTGATAAACTGTTCTATCTGAAATTCGATCAGTCTTCCCAGCGGGTAAGCAGAGAGATAGAGCGGATAGGCGATCATGTGCGAATAAATGGCCAGGATGGGCTGATCTTCCACTCCAAATACGGGAGCAAAATAGTTGTTCCACACCTCTTTGGCTATACGGACCGTTTCATCGCGAAGCTGTGCTGGGGTGGCATTTGGGTTGGCATACATCCACCGCCATACCGCCATATCCACGAGCGAAACACCCATAATTTCATAAGTGCCCCAGAATTTATCAAGGGTGTTCAGGTACTCCACGTCGGGCTCATCAATATCAATACCCAGCAGCTCCAGGTCGCGGGTCTGGTACATAAAGGCCAGTGCTTCGGTAAATGCAGTATTGGGCACTCCCTGCATCATATAATAGTCCACGTCGTAAAGGGCTACTGTTTGTTCCACGTTATGTCCCAGCTCATGGATGGCGATATTGTACCCTTTGTAGTCCATGCCATCGGCGGGGATGCGGGTGCGTAGCCTTGACTGCTGTGAGCGCATCATAGCTGGCCAGGCGTGGCCTGCGCCACGTGATGCCTCTACCACGATCTTGTCAGCAATGTACTCGGCGCGCTGGCGGTCATAGCCCAGTTTTACCAGGATGTTTGGCAGATCACGATCCATGGCCTCGGCATTGGGGTAAAGTCTGCGGGTGAGAGCATCCAGATAATCTTCAGAAATAGAACTGCGCGCTTTGAATCCATCATACCAGATATCGTAGGGGCGTAAATCCCTGCCCAGGCGCTGGCTGATCAAGGCGCCTACATCCTTCAGCAAAGGTGAACTCACCAGCTCGGTAAATAATGCTTCAACTTCGTCCATGGATAATTCCAGCCCCTGGTCAAAAGCTCTTTCATTATAGGTTGGATAATTGGGATGGTAGATATCGGAAGCTTTATGAGCCCTGAAATTATTGAGAAGCTGTTCGTAGCGGGTGTCAGGTTCGCGGTCAAAGGATTGTTCCTGCCCGTTTTGCCATACAATGTTCTGGTAGGGGTTCCATTGCACGTCGGGATTGTTGATCACCTTGTGCGGAATATCCTGGTTGATGATCCTGAGCATTACCTGGTAAATGATCTCTTTTTTTGGCAGTCCTCCCTCCATTCCATAATTGGACTTGATCTCATCACGCAGGCCCCAGTGGGTGATCAGGCTCATGCCATCGGGAAATAGTTTGTTGCCGTCATTGTCGCGCAACTGGTCCATGCGAATGTTGTAATCAGAGATGTAGCTGTCGCTTTCGGTTGATATCCTTGATATCTCCTGGCTAACGGCAGCGGGTACCCTTGAGATAAAAACATCTCCCATGCGGGCCCAGGCCCATTCGGTGCGCGTCCAGTTTTGTCCCATATCGGCTTTTTCTTCCAGCGAATAAAAGGGG
Organism: Bacteroidales bacterium; assembly: GCA_007135645.1. Taxonomy (GTDB): domain Bacteria; phylum Bacteroidota; class Bacteroidia; order Bacteroidales; family UBA7960; genus SKVR01. The sequence goes on along the minus strand of SLIL01000409.1, from coordinate 714 downwards.
AAATTCAGGATGGTAATGAATGCGATTTTGTTGTTGAAAAAATCATCATAAAAGTGCGCGCCGGCAGAGTAAGAGGCAAAGATGAGATCAACCGGTTGCAGCGGGCCCCAGTCGAGGTGGAGGGGTTTGTTGAGCTCTACGCTGATCTGGTTGGAATGGCGCCATAGCGCTTCAAAGTTGCGCGATAGTGCTTCAAAAAGTTTTTGCCGGGCACCGGCATCGTTTACAAACTGTTCCAGGCAAAAGTTGCGGAACGCTTCCTGGTTGCCATCAGCAGGAGTCCAGAGTGCAGCAACCTGGCTCACTCCTTTTTTCATGCGGGCAAGCTGGGCATCGCCATGTTTTCCGGTCAGTTCGTCAATCACGCTGTTGATGGTAGCATCAGAGATAAAACCTCCGGGGGTACCGGTTCTGGGAGCATGGTCTCCACATGCTGTCAGGGCTAAAATAATGGCCATAAAAAATACAGTTTTGATCTTTGTCATTGTTTCTGGATTTAAGAGTTTGAAGCTAAAGTGCAAAAATAGAAAAATTTTGATGCTGCAGGATTTTTGATCGACAGTTATTTGACAACATGAAAGATGTAATTAATACCTGTCTCCAATTCTCAATACCCCCCGTCCCCCTAAGAGGGGGAGTACGTTTTGTGCTGGTTTTAAGATGTTCTCTCTGAAGTAAGAAAGACGGTGCAAAGGAATGAATATTTTATTTTGC
>SLIL01000147.1 GCA_007135645.1 Bacteroidales bacterium | reverse complement strand
TTTATCTTTAGTGGTCTGACGAACTGGAAGTCGTCGGACCACTTTCAGTCAACGGTGGTCTGACGACTTTAAGCTCGGCTGACCAATTGCTTCACGATGTTTTCTGGGCTCGCAGAGACGCAGGGACGCAGTTTTTAAAATCACTACGTGATTTTTGGTGGATTTCAGTGGCGAGGTCACTTGGAGTGGCCCTGTCACCCTAATGAACCGAAAGTCCTCTGACCATTTTAATAAACGGAGGTCTTACAGATCAGGAGTCGTTTCAACCCGTGATTAATCTTATATTTTACACCCCTCAATTCGGTAAAAGCATGTATTTTTGTGCCCTGATAAAAATTGTTAGAAAAAGATACTATGTCAAAAGGAAAACCATCTATTCCCAAAGGAACCCGGGATTTTTCTCCCCAGGAAATTGCACGACGAAATTATATTTTTGATACCATCCGCGCTGTTTATGAGCTTCATGGATATAGGCCCATTGAAACCCCTGCCATGGAAAATCTTTCCACCCTCATGGGTAAATACGGCGAAGAGGGCGACAGGCTTATCTTCAGGATCCTGAACTCCGGGGATTATCTTTCCAAAGCCAATCCTGACACTTTAGCCAGAAAGGACTCCCTTCAGCTCAGCTCGCAGATCTGCGAGAAGGCGTTACGTTACGACCTCACCGTACCCTTTGCCCGGTATGTGGTACAGCACCAGCATGAGATCACATTTCCCCTGAAGCGTTTCCAGATACAACCCGTTTGGCGGGCCGACAGGCCTCAGAAAGGGCGCTATCGTGAGTTTTTTCAGTGTGATGCCGATGTGATTGGCAGCGATTCCCTGTTTAACGAATACGAGCTCATCAGCATTATCGATCAGGTATTTCAGAAGCTGGGCGTAAGCATTACCGTAAAAATCAATAACCGTAAGATCCTGGCCGGAATAGCAGAGTACATTGGTTTTGCTGATAAGATCATTGATATCACCACGGCCATTGATAAGCTGGACAAAATCGGGCTTGATAAAGTGAATGAAGAACTGAAGGAACGAGGGCTCACCGGTGCTGCCGTGGAAGCCCTTCAACCTGTTTTGCTGCTTGAGGGGACTGAAAATGAGAAACTGGAACGCCTGCGTGTGGTACTTACCACTTCAACCGTTGGTTTAAAGGGGATTGAAGAAATGGAAGAGGTACTGGACTGGCTTGCCAATGATCCCACCAATTGCCGGGTTGAGCTTGATCTAACCCTGGCCAGGGGATTGAATTATTATACCGGGGCCATTATCGAGGTAAAAGCCAACGATGTGGCCATGGGAAGCATTTGCGGCGGTGGACGCTACGATGATCTTACCGGTATATTTGGCCTGCCCGGTATGTCGGGAGTGGGCATCTCCTTTGGTGCTGACAGGATCTACGATGTAATGCTTGAACAGGGGTTATTTCCGGAGGATGTACTCACCTTCAGCCAGGTGTTGCTGGTGAATTTCGGAAAGGAGGAGCAGAAATATGCCCAGCAGGTGCTCAAAGAATTAAGAAAAAACCATATCAAATGCGAATTGTATCCCGATGATGTGAAAATGAAAAAACAGATGCAATACGCTGATAAAAACAACATCCCTTATGTGCTGGTGATTGGCCGTAATGAGATGGAGTCAGGAATGCTGTCATTAAAAAATATGAAAACCGGCGAACAGAAATCCCTGGCCCTGCCTGAGATCATCAAAGAGCTGTTTGTACATTAACCCCAACAATTGAACTTATGCACCCTTATACCATCAAAACACAACACCTCGATTTTAAAACCTTGGGCGATATACTGGTCTCAAAAAGCAAAATTGCTTTATCGGATAAGTGTCGCGAACTTATAGTAAAGTGCCGCCACTATCTGGATCAGAAGATTTTATCTCAGACTACACCGGTATATGGCGTAACAACCGGCTTTGGATCCCTTTGCAACCATAGCATCTCTGCACGTGACCTGGGGCAATTGCAAAAAAACCTTGTAATGTCGCATGCCTGCGGAATGGGAGAGAGGGTGCCTGATGAGATTGTGAAGATCATGCTTTTGCTAAAGATCCAATCTCTCTCCTACGGAAAGTCGGGAGTGCAACTCACCACCGTGGAGCGACTAATTGATTTTTACAACCATGATATTTTACCGGTGGTTTACAGCCAGGGTTCATTGGGAGCATCGGGCGACTTATCGCCGCTGGCCCACCTGAGCCTTCCATTGCTGGGGCTTGGAGAGGTGATCTATAAAGGTAAAGAGGTTGCCACGGCTGATGTATATGCCCAACTGGGCTGGAAGCCCATTGAACTGGCATCAAAGGAAGGACTTGCATTGCTCAACGGAACACAGTTCATGGGGGCTTATGGAACCTATATTTTGCTCAGAACTTTTGAGTTGGAAAAGTGGGCCGATATCATTGGGGCATTATCACTGGATGCCTTTGACGGAAGGATTGAACCCTTTGTGGATGAGGTACATCAGATCAGGCATCACCAGGGACAGATTGAGACTGCCAGGCGCATAAGAACCTTACTCAGTGGCAGCGAACTTATCTGGCGCGAAAAAAAGCATGTGCAGGATCCCTATTCCTTCAGGTGCATGCCACAGGTGCACGGTGCCAGTAAAGATGCCATCGGCTATGTGGCCGGTGTTTTTGAGAACGAGATCAATGCCGTTACCGACAATCCGACCATTTTTCCTGAAGAAGACATGATTATTTCGGCAGGAAACTTCCATGGGCAGCCGCTGGCCCTGGCACTGGATTTCCTGGCCATTGCCCTGGCCGAACTGGGAAACATTTCCGAACGCAGGGTTTACAGGCTTATTTCGGGCGAAAGGAAGCTTCCTTCATTTCTGGTTGCCAACCCCGGGCTCAATTCGGGTTTTATGATACCACAATATACCGCAGCATCCATCGTGAGCCAGAATAAGCAGTATTGCACCCCTGCATCCATTGATTCCATTGAATCCTCGCAGGGGCAGGAAGACCATGTAAGCATGGGAGCCAATGGCGCGGTAAAAGCACTGAAAGTACTGGAAAACCTTGAGAAGCTGCTAGCCATTGAACTGCTCAATGCTGCGCAGGCCATGGAGTTCAGAAGACCTGAGAAAACCTCGCCCGGGCTGGAAAAATTGCTGCAGGAATTGAGAGAACAAATCCGTTTTGTGGAAGATGATACCATCATGTACCGGGAAATGCAGAACGCACAGGAATTTATTAAAACCCATAGCACAGAAAGGTATTTTTCTTTTTACCAACAAAAATAGTGGTAACCATCCCTTTATTGCAGGGTGTTATTTATTGACATTCAGACCCAAGGTAGTGCCGGCAAATTATTAAATAAATTTTGATTTTTGATATTTTTATACTACTTTGGACGCATTATTCAAGCATTATTAACTGCTTTCAGTATTTTTAATCATGGAGAATCAAACAGAGGTTAAAGGGAACAATGACCGTCCAATTTTTATGACGGTTCTTTGTGTAATTGCATACATCCATATCGGTGCATCCATCATCATGGGAACACTCGGTATTATTATGTCGCCAGAACTGGGATGGTTCAGATCTTCCGGGATTTTTGGATTGTTTACCGACGGGATGAATCATTTGCTTGGTCTTACCTGGTCACTGGTTATGCTGGTATTATCCATCATTGCCTTTATTGGGATTATTCAGATCTGGAGAATGAAACGCCTTGGAGTGTACCTGTTTTCCATTCCTTTGTTTATTACGATTATTTTACCTCTCATTCTCATGGGAATGGGGTGGTGGATCCTTATCCCCAATATCATCGTAATATTTTTCCTGATCTTTCTCTTTGCCCTGAATTACGAAAAACTTCGCTAATCTCTTTGGGAAGGTTGATCTAAGAGCTTAAGATCTGAACAGGATCCCTGTTAATTTTTTACAGGCAGAAAACTGTAGCGTTCCCCATAATACATCATCTGATCAAGAAAACTTTCGTGATGTTCCAGCTGGATATCCACAATCCTGTCATTTCTGATCACCGGGATGAAAATGGGATTGATAAAAGCAGTGTAAGGGGGTATCCCCAGTTTTTCATAGCGCTGATGCACCTCCATGAGCAATTCCTGGTCTGCTATTACCCCGTATTGTTCCACCAGGTCACGTGCTGCTTCGTAATCTCCTTCTGACTTTATCCGCTGAACTTCGTAGAGCATTTCTCCAAAAATATTTCTTAGTTTTTGGTGATCATTAATGCGAAAACACGTTTTGCCATCCATGCGTATTTTTTCAATTACCTGTTCTTCTTTGCCCATTTCCATGGCCAGGGATGCAATGATCTGCCTGTTGCGCATATGGGTTTGTTCGATGTTGCTTCCTGGTTGCACCCTGTATAGCTGCTGCATCAAGCCGTTCATTATGTATTGATTATATTGAGCTTTGGCAGCATCCACAGATGGGATCAATTGCCATTGGATCATTCTGGGATCCATGATGAAATACAATGCAGCCAGATCGGCCCTGGTTTCTTCAATGACAGACGCGTAATTTTTCAGGGTAATACTCATATCTTCAACCCCGGGCCTTAAACGGCCAGAGCCATGCCCAACAATTTCATGGAGATCGGTGTGCAGATTGTTGGCAAGAAATCCATACTTCCTGGCCAGTTCGGCATCGTGCGGCGAACAGGCGAATTCGTCAATGACCCCACTTTCGATATTGGCTTTGTGGTAAGCCTCAGAAATATTGGAGATCGTGATGGATTTGGAACCATGTTCCCTTCTGATCCAGTCGGAGTTGGGAAGGTTTACACCCAGGGGTGGGGTAGGGCTGTTATCTCCTGCTACGGCGGCAATATGTACTGCTCGGGCTGAAATTCCTGTAACTTCCGTCTTTTTGTAAATCCTGTTTATGGGCATATTGATCTCAAACCAGCGGGCATTTTCTGAAATGGTCCGTGTGCGGGCATCCGAGTCATCATCAGTAATATAAACCATGGACTGGTAGGCTCCTTTCATGCCAAAAGGATCACCATACACTTCGATAAAACCATTGGTAAAGTCAATTTCAGATGCGGTGTCGTTCACCCAAAGGATATTGTATTCATCAAAAATGGCCAGATCCCCTGTTTCATAGTATTCAATCAATTTATGCAAAATGTGTCTCTGCACAGGGCTTTCGGCCACTGTCATTGCTTTTTCCAACCAAAAGATGATTTGCTCAATGGCACGCGAATACATTCCCCCTCTTCGCCATACACGCTCTGTGATATTATCGCCGGTTATTGAAAGTTGCGAATTCAGTCCAGCCATTACAGGCCTGGCATTGGAAGGCTCCCGGAGACGGGAATAAAACTCAAGAACTTCGTCCTGAGATACATTGCTGTAAAAGTTGTTGGCAGATTCCAGGGCCATGTCGGCTTCAGGATCAAGATTAACCCTTTTTGCATCAATTTCCGGGTCGAACAGGATGGCAGTAAGGGTATCGATAAAAGCATCCGGGTCTTCCTCTGCCTTTCCGGGGAAATTTCCCTGCTGGGAGTTGGTAATTAACTCCCTTAAAAACGATTGGCTGAAGTCGGGAATTATTTTGTTCATGGAGTAATGATGGTGAATACCATTGGCCACGAAAACCCTTTTGCTCCATGTAAGAAATTGCTCAAATTCAGAATTATCGCGATCACCATTGTAGTGTTTGATGATCTCTTCAAGAGTCTTTCTAATGGTAAGGTTGAAGCGGTAGTTTTGGTCCCAGTAAATGTCTCTGCCGGCCAGGGCTGCTTCATGAAGATAATAGATCAGTATCTTTTGTCTTAACTCAAGATTTTCAAACCCGGGGATCTCGTACCTGAGAATCCGAATATCGGCAAATTGTTCTGTTGTGTATTCTAAAGAATCCATAGTGTCCTGTTTTTGAGGAGTGTTACAGCTTAAAAACCCGAAGACTGTTAAGGCTAAAAGAAGCTGGTTGATTTTTATTGTCCTGGCTGGCATCATTGAGGTGTAGGCCTTTCCTGGTAAGTTTCGATGCGGTTATACTGCCGGTCTTCTCTTTCAAGCTGACGCCGGTGAGCTGCACTAATTGCCCTGGTTTCCAGCTTGTAAAGGTCGGGTTGTCCCGCATTTACCCAGGCTGTATACCAGAAATCACCCACAGATTTTACCGCTCTGCGCATTTGTCTTTCCACCATTCCGTTCATGGCTTCATGCATGGCGTGGGAGAAGGTGCGGGAGTAAGTCCTCAAGGTACTCTGGCCACGCATTTCATGAGCGTAGATCAGATCAGATGACATATGGGTCATCAGACTGTCAAAAACCATGTAGATGGTATCTACCTTCAGGTGGCTCTCTTCAACCAACTCCCAGGCCCTGTCAAGCGGAGATTCAATGTATTCGGCCCTCCCTACGAAAAAATTATAGGAATCGGCATACAATTCCACCAGCCGGCTTTCCCATAATGCGTGTATACCCCTCTGCTCAGGTGTGCGCCCATTATAGTAATAAGTTGTATGAAGGGGAGTGCAAAGGTCGGAGATGTAATGTCCAAGGTGGGTTGCGTGGTAGAGTATGCGATCAACATCTTCATCCATAAATGCGCGGGTGAGGCGGTTCATAACTATATCCACATGCCAGGGCAATATGCCATACCTTTGTAAGGTATCTTCGGTAAACTTCTCCACGGCATCCTCCCATCTGCGCGGCATGATTTCAAAAGGATTTTCCCCAAAATGATCGATGTCTATATAATGGCGTTGTGCTTCTCCCACTACCGCGTGGGCCCTGCGGTCAGGATCAATGGATCGCTCGGTAATGTATTCGATATGGTGTTTGAAGAATCCCACCATTTCAGGAGGAAGGGTAAATACCGCCATGCGGTTGATTTTTCGATGCGCCGCAAATCCAAAGGAAAACGATTCAAGGTGTGGTAGCAATACAAGGCACACCGTTGTAGCTAATAGCACTAAAGATCTGTTTTTTCGAAACATATACCCTATTTTAAGACCTGATACTGCAGGGTTGCGATAAGCTTAATTATAAAACCCTGTAATACAGATAATAGTAATTAAAATTACATTTTTTTCGGGTAATAGCCAAAAACAAGACTGTATCTTAGCAATAATTCAGACATTCAGATCGATGAGCTCGTGCCCATGGAGCACAGGAACACATTTGCAGGTGTTGAGTTGGAGTGAATACTCAAGAATATCGTCAAGGCCCATTTTTCTAAGCCTGTGCCTGTGTGCCGCTTTTTCGATGTAGGCAAGGGGATCGCTTTTTGCTCGTTGCCATAGTTCATAGCTTGCTATAGCCGAATCGCACATGGTGTGATAATCATTGTTTGCAAGCAGGTATTCTACAGCAGCTCCTGCAAAAAGAGTGTCTTCAAGAGAAAAGCGGTTTTTCCAGCCTGCACAAAAAATGATCACGGGCAGTTGAAGGTCTATAGCCCAGTTGCAAATGGCATCCCTGTTGGTAAATGCACCAATTCCCACATGGTTGTTACCCTCTTTTACCATTTTTAAAGCCTGGGTACCGTTGGTGGTGTTCATTACCACCGTTTTACCCTGCAGGCGAGGCTCCATGAAATTAAACGGGGAGTTGCCAAAATCTGCACAATCAAGGGTTTTTCCCTCCCTTTCGCCCGATACAATGTACCCTTTTTCTTTCCAGGCAATGCTTTCGGCAATTTCGGCAACCGGGATAATGGATTTTACCTTGTTTTGAAAGGCAGCACACATAGCAGTTGTGGCCCTGAAAACATCGGTTACAATTACTACTGAACCGCTTTTTTCATGAAGTGGCCACGAAAGGGGAGAAAAACAAACTTCAATGCTGAATTTTCCTTCTTCTGAATACATAACAGCCAGGATTTTACCAACTGGATAACAAGTGATCAGGCAGTATAAAAAGGCCTTTTTACCACTTTCGCCGGGATAGCTTTTCCGCGGATCTCAATGAATATCTCAGTGCCTGATTTTGCAAATTCGCTTTTCACATACCCCATTCCAATGGCTTTCTTCAACGAAGGTGACATGGTGCCCGATGTTACTTCTCCAATGCTGTTGCCGTCAGCATCTACAATGGGGTAGTGCTGCCTTGCAATCCCTTTATCAAGCATTTCAAACCCGATAAGTTTTTTCTCAACTCCTTCGGATTTTTGCTTTTCGAGGTTTTCGCGGTTTACAAAATTATTGCCCTCGGTGAATTTGGTGATCCAGCCCAGGCCTGCTTCAATGGGAGATGTGGTATCGTTGATATCGTTGCCATAGAGGCAAAATCCCATTTCAAGTCTCAACGTATCACGGGCAGCCAGGCCAATGGGTTTAATACCAGATTCCTTGCCGGCTTCCAGCACCGCTTCATAAATTTTTACACCTACCTCGTTGGGGAAATAAATCTCACAACCTCCTGCACCGGTATAACCTGTAGTGGAAAGCAACACATCTTTTACACCGGCAAATTCAATGACCTTGTAAGTGTAGAAGGGCATATCTTCAATGGGTTCTGAAGTAAGCTTCTGCATGGCTTTCAATGCCAGGGGGCCCTGAACTGCAAGCTGGGCGGTATCATCGGATGCGTTGCGTAACTCTGCTCCGATATCCTTGTTCTGCTTTTGCAGCCAGTTCCAGTCTTTTTCGATGTTGGAGGCATTCACCACCAGCAAATATTTCTCCTTGCTGAAATGATAAACCAGGAAATCGTCCACGATACCTCCCTGATCATTGGGAAAGCAGGTATATTGTACTTTTCCTTCGCTCAGAACCGCGATATCGTTTGAGCTGACTCTCTGCACAAGATCAAATGCCCTGGGGCCTTCCACCCATATCTCGCCCATGTGTGACACGTCAAACACTCCTAAGGTCTCCCTTACCTGCTGGTGCTCAGCATTTACACCCTCAAACTGCACAGGCATATAAAATCCTGCGAAAGGCACCATCTTGGCACCCATTTCTTCGTGCTTATCTTTGAATACAGTCGTCTTCATCCATTTTTTATTTACTGCTATTATTTAAATCATCATTCTTCACTCTTCACTCTTCACTTTTCACTCATCATTCTTCATTCTTCATTCTTCATTCATCATTCTTCATTCATCATTCTTCATTCTTCATTCTTCATTCTTCATTCTTCATTCATCATTCTTCATTCT
>SLIL01000280.1 GCA_007135645.1 Bacteroidales bacterium | reverse complement strand
GGTTGCGGGGCTGATCTACATTGCAGCCACGCATAACGGCAATGTGGTACGAGAGCAACTGCAGCGGAACACTGGCAACAATGGGTACAAATGCTTCATCGGTATCGGGGATCTCTATCACATAATCAGCCATTTGGCTCACTACTGTATCTCCTTCGGTAACAATTGCCACAATGGACCCCTTGCGGGCTTTCACCTCCTGTATGTTGCTGATCACCTTGTCGTACGATCCTTTGCGGGTAGCGATAACCACTACCGGCATGTTGGCATCGATAAGGGCAATGGGGCCGTGTTTCATCTCGGCTGCCGGGTAACCCTCGGCATGGATGTAGGAAATTTCTTTGAGCTTCAGTGCTCCTTCCAGGGCCAGGGGGAAGTTGTATCCACGACCCAGGTAAAGGAAGTTATGGGCAAATTTAAATGTTTTGGAGATTTCCAGTATTTGCTTGTTTACCTCCAGAGCCTTTTCCACTTTCTGTGGAAGGTCATCCAGCTCAGTAAGCAGCTGGTAGTATCGGTTTTTGGGCAATGAACCCTTTTTATTGGCAATGGAAAGTGCCATGAGTGCCAGGATAGTAACCTGGGCGGTAAATGCTTTGGTAGATGCTACACCGATCTCTGGCCCGGCGTGGGTATAGGATCCGGCATGGGTGGCGCGTGCAATGGACGAGCCTACCACGTTGCAGATACCAATAATTGTAGCACCCTTGGATTTGGCCAGCTCTATGGCTGCCAGGGTATCCGCTGTTTCGCCCGACTGGCTGATGGCAATCACCAGGTCGTCTTCGTAAATTACCGGGTTGCGATAGCGGAACTCAGAAGCATATTCCACTTCTACCGGGATACGGGCAAAGTCTTCAATCAGGTACTCACCCACCAGCCCTGCATGCCATGAAGTGCCACATGCTATGATGATAATCCGGCGGGCGTTGAGGAATTTTTGCTCATAGTCTATGATCCCCCCAAGGGTTACAGTGCCCTTTTCTGCATTTAACCTGCCCCTCATGGAATCTTTAATGGATCGGGGTTGCTCAAAGATCTCCTTGAGCATGAAATGAGGGAAGCCACCTTTTTCAATGGTAGAAAGCTGCAATTCGAGCTTTTGTACGTAAGGGTGCTTTTCCTTGTTTTTAATGGTTTTGATCTTCAATTCTCCTGCACGGTTCACCGTGGCTACTTCTTCATCATCCAGGTACACCACATTCTTGGTATATTCAACAATGGGAGTGGCATCTGAAGCAATAAAAAATTCATTCTCGCCAATACCGATTACCAGGGGGCTTCCCTTTTTTGCTGCTATCAGTGTGTCGGGGTTGTCTTTGTCAATAACAACAATGGCATAAGCACCTACAACATGGTTGAGGGATATCCTTACGGCTTCCAGCAGGTCAACCCCTTCGCTGTCCTGAATATCTTCTATCAGATGGATGAGCACTTCTGTATCGGTTTCGCTTCTGAAATGGTGACCCCTGTTTACAAGCTCCTCCTTCAAACTGCCATAGTTTTCGATGATCCCATTGTGAATGATAGCCAGTCGCTGGCTTTCGCAGTAATGGGGGTGGGCATTTACATCGTTGGGCTCGCCATGTGTTGCCCAGCGGGTATGGGCAATGCCGGTGTTTCCTTTCAGATCGTATCCCTGCACCATTTTCTCAAGGTCAGAGACTTTTCCGTGGCTTTTGTAAACCCGGAGATCCGTATTAAGCAGTGCAATCCCTGCACTGTCATAACCCCGGTACTCCAGTCTTTTCATCCCTTTAATAAGGATTGGATAGGCTTCCCGTGGTCCAATGTATCCTACAATTCCACACATAGGCAGATGGTATTAGTTAATTTGTGGGTTGGGTATATCTTATTTCCAGTCGCATGGGATTGTCTCTGCCTGGCCCTTTCAATACAGCCCGTCCGGTGGTTTGAAGCGAACCGCTTACACGTAGGTAGAGGGGTGCATTTTTTGATGGGTCATCAATGATCTCCTGGAAATAGCGGGTAATGTTGAAGGTATATTCTTTTTTTGTTGCATCCAGCGAGCCACCAAAATATCCTGGGGCGACAAACTGGTCGGGCAGGTTGGTGAGCTGACCCGGGTTGTTCAGATCTTCTTTGAGCAAAATCAGGGTGTTGGCAATTCCCAGAGTATCTTCTATGATCTGATCATCAGCAGGTATGATAAGTTTTGCAGAGTTAATGGCTACCTCACTGTCGAGCTCAGATATAAGGGCATGGATGTTGGGGAGTTGTATTTTTACTCTGTAGTTGGCCATAGCTTGCACAAACAATAAGCTGTCGCCTGTGAGGGTGTCGCCTTCCAGAACTTGTGCCCGTAAAGCGGGATGTGTCTGGGAGTGGTCATTCTCAAAGCGCGTATATCGTCTTCCCAGCGGGTCATCAAGAAAAAAATTCAGTGTATGATTGTTGGCAAGACCTGTTTTTCGGTAATAGATCTGTAGCCTTGAAAAAGGAGACCTGAGGTTGAACAGAAGCATGCAGCCCGGTTCGTGGTCATAGTCATCAAGATGGATGTAAAAACCTTTGAAAAAACCCCTGAAATCGTCATTGATGGTTATCCCTTCAAGCAACTCCCTGTTGTCAAAGAATCTTTGTCCAAATTCATTGGAAAGATTTATTCGCAGGTGGGGTGGCATTTCAATACTGTCTAAACCAATGAACAGGGTATCTTTTGGTTGGGGGCGGAAACGGGGCCTTTCTAATGGTAACTGCCCTTTTATTCCCAGCTGGCGGTTGCTGTAAATGCTGTCCCTGGGAATGGTATCAGAGAGCTCATACACATTGAGCATCATAGAGCGGAACCTGTTGCCAAAGTATCCTGTATTGGTATAGGCAAGGCTAAGTACAACCGAATCGATTCTCAGGGAGTCGGGGTGAATATCAACAAACTCAACCGGCAAGGTACGCGGTAAAATTTCGGCATAAATGCCGGCACTTGTTTTACCAAATACGGGATCGTTGAGTACACCAAGCATATGCACATCTAGCTGAGGCACAAGCAGCGAATCTTCAATCTGGGTATAAGCCACAAGGGTAAGGGTGTCTGTAGAGCTGATTTTAAGGGGGTTGTCAATAAGGTCGAGGCCTATTTCATCAAGCTCGTTACAGGCAAAAAAAACAAAAGCTCCCATGATTGCAAAAACAACCGGGAACAATGATCTAAAACGGAAAAAACCCCGGTAATACCGGGGGTTGATAGTTTTTTTCAAAACGGGATATTGTTTGAGGTTAAATATTTTTATCATCTTTTACGCAATGAAAACGCAAAGGTATGGTAAAAATTATTGAGTAAGAACAGAATCATGCACAATAATTTCGTCATAGAACTCATTGTAAGCATCCATGTATTTTTCAGGGGTTTGGTATTCCAAAACAGGCTTTCCTGATTCTCTGGCATATGCTTCGAGATCGGGGTTGATCTTTTCGTTTCCGAAAATGATGCCATCTGAATAGTCCATGGCTGTTTTACTGAGGTTGATAAAAGTAGGATCTTTCAGTTTGGGGGTATGCTCTTCGGCAACACCCTGGGTTTTAAATTTTCTGGAAATATTTTCGTTGAGACTTCCTTCAAAACCGTCATCGTAGATTGAATAAATCACTTTGGTATCAGAAAACATTCCTGAATCTTTCAGGGCAATCTTTACATAAACAGGCATAAGAGCAGTAAACCAACCGTTGCAGTGTACAAGGCTTGGAGCCCAGCTGAGCTTTTTAACGGTTTCGATCACGCCACGGGTAAAGAAAATGGCCCTTTCGTCATTGTCGGGGAACAATTTTCCGGTTTTATCAGAAACGGTAAACTTCCTTTTGAAGAAATCATCGTTATCGATAAAGTAGATCTGCATCCGTGCAGACTGGATCGAAGCCACCTTAATGATGAGCGGGTGATCGGTATCGTTGATCACCAGGTTCATTCCGGAGAGCCGGATCACTTCATGGAGCTGATTTCTTCTTTCGTTGATGTTTCCGAAGCGGGGCATAAAGGTTCTGATCTCTTTTCCTCTTTCTTGTATGCCCTGGGGGAGCTGCCTGCCAATGAGGCCTTTGTGGGATTCTTTCAAATATGGGGTGATTTCCTGCTGAACAAAAAGAACTTTGGGTTTTTCCATAAATGCGTTATAATTGACTGTTAGTAAAATAGTATGCAAAGGTACACTTTTTTTTGCTATTTCTCAAATTATTCTATTAGCTTTGCCGGCTTGTTCAGGACGGTGCATGAGATTTGCTAAAATGCAGTAATGGAGATAGTTGTGTGTAATACAGCCACTGTAGCAGATACAGAATAAACTTAAAAATTGAAATTGCAGGGAAAGAGATTGTGAAGTTTTTAACACAAATCAATCACAGATCGGGTAGTTAAAAAATGCAATTATTTGTATGCCGGAAATTAAAATATTTACCACCATCGAGCAGATGCATCAATATTGCCGGATGCAACGAAAAAAAGGGTTAAGCATTGGGTTTGTACCCACCATGGGTGCACTGCACACAGGGCATGTTCAACTGGTTGAGCAATCGGTTGAAGAAAACGATATTACTGTTTGTTCCATTTTTGTAAATCCAATTCAATTCAACAATCCTGCTGACCTGGAAAAATATCCCCGGACTTTTGAATCGGATGTAGCCATGCTGGAAAGTGCATCATGTGATGCTGTTTTTTATCCTGAAAACCAGGAAATGTATCCCGAAAAACCAGGGAATGTTTATGACTTTGGCCTGCTGGAGCAGGTAATGGAGGGAAGGTTCAGAAAAGGGCATTTTAATGGGGTGGCCATTGTGGTAAAGAAACTGCTGGAGATTGTGGTACCACACAGGGCTTATTTTGGTGAAAAGGATTATCAACAGCTGGCCATTATAAATAAGCTTGTGGAAAATGAAAAAATACCTGTGGAGATTGTCCCTTGCCCCACCGTTAGGGAAGATGACGGGTTGGCCATGAGCTCAAGAAACAAGAGGCTCAATGTTGCGCAGCGCCGCCAGGCTCCTTTGATTTACAATACCCTGGTGAAAGCAAAAGAAATGTATAAAACCAAACGGGTAGATGAGGTCATTGATTATGTTTCAAAAGCAATTGGTGCCAATCCTGAAATGAAGCTGGAATACTTTGAGATCTCAGATACCCAAACCTTGCAACCTGTGAGGGAAAACAAGCCAGATAAACCCGTTGTGGCTTGTATAGCCGTTTATATGGGGCCGGTAAGGCTCATTGATAATATGCTTTTTAATTTATAATTTTGCGGTCAATTAACCGTTTTGCCAAAGGCTTTTAAATCAGTATGTTTTTGAAACAATGACCCGGCAAGGTTGTTTCCTTTACGAATGCTGATGATGATTAAAAAAAGTACAGAGTTACATGTTTATTGAAATCCTTAAATCGAAAATCCATCGCGTAGTGGTAACGCAGGCTGACCTGCATTATATTGGCAGTATTACCATTGATGAAGACCTGATGGATGCTGCAGGTATCATTGAAAATGAGAAAGTGCATGTGGTCAATATTAATAATGGCGAAAGGCTTGAAACATACGTGATAAAAGGCTCTCGTGGAAGTGGAGTGGTGTGTCTCAATGGTCCTGCTGCACGCAAAGCGCAGAAAGGCGATGTTGTAATCGTGATCTCCTACGCCTCCATGGAATATGAAAAAGCAAAATCCTTTAAACCAACCATCATTTTTCCTGACGAAAACAATAAGCTTTGAAAGAAGGACAAATCCCGGGAGAAGCCATTATCCATGAAGGTAACATCAAAACAGTGACCTCGGCTGGTCGGCTCAAAAGATATTTGAGGGTTTTGTTTTTTGCTTCCCTGGGATTGATTATTTTATGGCTTATCACCAGAAATCAGGATATTGAGAAAATCTGGTCTGAACTGGGCCAGGTAAATTATTTCTGGATCGTGTTGTCCATTTTTGCCGGAGTTTTGAGCCATATTGCCCGTGCCATCCGCTGGAATATTCTCATCAGACCATTGGGAAATACCCCAAAAACAAGTACCACTTTTTATGCGCTTATGACGGGTTACCTTGCCAACCTCGCTGTGCCGCGCCTGGGTGAAATTACCCGTACTGCCACCCTGGCAAGATATTCCAGGCACCCCTTTAATTCTCTTGCCGGAACAGTAGTGGCCGAAAGGGTTTTTGACATGATCTGTATCTTGTCGCTGATATTCCTTACGGTTGTTTTCCAGTTTTCTTATCTAAGAAGCTTTCTGGGGTATTATATTTATAACCCCGTTGTGAACCTGGTGGAAGAGAATATAATCCTGCTCCTGTTTCTTGCCATGGGATTTTTGCTGTTTACTGGGTTTATGGTTAAATATTTTTATGGTGTAAACCGGCAGAATACTGATTTTTCGGGCAAATTAAAACGGCAAATGATCGGTTTCTGGAAAGGGATGATCTCCCTTGCCTATGTAAGGCAAAAAGCATTGTTTTTTGGCCTTTCAGCATTTATCTGGACCATGTATTTTATGACCGTTTACCTGGTTTTTTTTGCCTTGCCCGGCACTTCATCCCTGGGCGTGTCAGCCGGGTTTACCATTCTTGCCCTGGGCACACTTGGGGTGGTGGCACCTGTACCCGGAGGGCTGGGAACCTATCATTTTATCGTCATCACCACCCTTACTGAACTCATGGGTATTGCTGTAGAGTCGGCCACTTCCTATGCTTACGTTGCACACGCGGCACAAATGTTTGTAGCCCTTATGCTGGGAGGGTTCTCATGGCTTATGCTGTCATTTATGGCAAAGCAGAAAAGTGTAAATTAAAACAAATAATAGATGGACAATCTGGAAGTCATACAGCAAAAAATACTCTCTTCAGATCAGCTGGAGCAAAAACTCGCACTTTGGCGAATGCAGGGTAAGAAAGTTGTTTTTACCAATGGCTGTTTTGATATTTTACACCTGGGGCATGTGGATTATCTTTCAAAAGCGGCTGATTTTGGCGATTACCTGGTTATTGGTCTTAATACCGATGCTTCGGTGAGCAAACTCAAGGGTCTCTCACGCCCGGTAAATCCTGAGCAGGCCCGTGCCGGGATCCTGGCTTCGTTATTTTTCGTGTCGGCCGTTGTGCTTTTTGATCAGGACACGCCCTATGATCTTATCAAGAAAGTGCAGCCAGATGTGCTTGTAAAAGGCAGCGACTACAAGGCAGAAGACATTGTTGGGTACGATATAGTAAAAGCCCGCGGAGGCAAGGTAGTAACCATAGATTTCCTTGAGGGCTACTCCACTTCATCCATCATTGATAGGCTGAGGTCCTGAAAACATTTTTGAGCGCACTCTGAAAAGTCTTTTTTAATGCTATTGAAAAAACAGCCCTTTATAGCTCGCATAAATTCAATAGGTTGCGAGCTCCCCCTCTTAGGGGGATGGGGGGTATTGTACTTTTCGGAGTGAACTCATCCTTTGGTTTTCAATGTGTGGATCAAACGAATACAGGTTTCCGGAAATTAATGTGCCCCGATCCATCGCCTCATTCCCCGCATCTCATCAATGGGTTGTTTGTAAACGGGCTCCATTACCGGCATTCCTTTGGTTGATCCGGTAAGGATAAAGTTTACAGCCTGCTGCAAAGAAGCTTCCTGCATATCCCCAAAGTCATAGGCCAGTCCATCAGGGGCAGGAACATCAACGGGTAATCCGTTGAAGTAATTCCCTTCATCATCGGCATTGGTGATGTTGATGGTAATGGGTACCAGGGCCCAGATCTCATTGAAGCGCAATATATCGGCCCCCATGGGTTTGCCATAAGTGTTCGTTCCAACAACATATACATCCATATAGGGTTTAAGCCCGTTGATCACCATTTCGCTGGCCGAGGCAGTGGCGCGGGTGGCAATGGTAACCAGTCTGTTAAGCCCCAGGCTGTTGGCTTCACTGCTGAAATTTACCACCTGGTTACGGTCTGATTTATTGGCATTGTAAACATAGCGTGCAAAGGGCTCGCCGGCAAGATCCTGTCCGCCGATCAGGCTCGACAACTGCCGTGCAATGGAAGTAAGGCCGCCGCCATTGTATCGCAGGTCAAGGATCAGCTCATCAATATTGTTCTCACTGAAATACTGGAATACTTCTTTGAGCTCGCCTTCAGAAGTACCCGTAAAATTCTGGAATACCAGGTAGCCAATATTCAAGCCCTCCACATCCATTACCTCATAATGCAAAACCGTATTCATGGTAATGACTTTCTTTTCTACAGTCATCTCTTCTATGGTACCATCAGGTTTGCGAAAAGTGAACGTGTTGGTTACACCGGGATGATTAGGCCCCAGCAAGTTGTTAAGGGATGAAGAAGGCGTAAGGTTAATCCCGTTTACTGCTTCAAGGATCCAGCTTCTCCGCACACCTTTTTCATACATATCAACCGTATTATATACAAAGGTTACTCTCAGGTTGTTTTGATCGTCCCACCTGGAACCAAACCCATAACCAATGAATTCAGAGTTACTGATATAGGCAATAAACTCATCCCAGTCATCAATAAAGCTCCAGCGATCCAGCTCAGTATAGCGAATGGCCTCAAGCACATGGAAAATAGAAGGATAAGCGGAGGGGTTGATCTGGGGTATCCTGTCGGTCCAGAAATACCAATCTTTCATGGCACTGTAAAATGCTTCGTTTTCTTCGTTGACTTCCGGTTCTTCGTCTTTCTGGCATGAAAAAAAGGTTAAGCCGAAGGATAAGATTATAACCAGGGCTGGTAAAACCCTGAACTTATTTTTGATAGTATTCATAACTCATGGTATTTTAACTGATAACATAAAAATGCGCTTGATTGTTGTGTGCGAGGGTGAAAAACCTGAAAGTATAATCTGCCCGGGAAAAAATCAAATTTGTTTTGCAAATTTTGCAAATTACGGGAGGAGTTTTTAGGGTTTTGCGCAACAGATAGTATCAGGAGCAACAAATTTTCACAAAAAACACAATCTGACGGCTGGCTGAGTTAAACTTTTGTTTATTCCACAAAAAGTATTGCACGGGCGTTATAAATCAGTTTTTAAAACGATTGTATCAGTGGTAATTTTGTGATGCAAACTTAAAAAACAAAGCTATGAAAAAATGCAGATTAATGAATAAAGTAATTGTAGCAATTGCTTTATTAATTGGATTTATGG
>SLIL01000165.1 GCA_007135645.1 Bacteroidales bacterium | reverse complement strand
TGAACGACCAGATCTTTTGCCCCAGTACCGTTTTTTTTCTGTACCTGAAAATCTGTTCACACCCTTTATTCCATTCAATAATGGTTCCTTCCCTGTTAACAATAAGGATGGCATCGGCTGAATTCTGAATGATATTCATGAACTTCTCTTCCGTTTCTTCCTGGGCCAGCACCCGTTCGGTAATATCGGAATAAACGATGGCAACCCCCATATCGGGCATGGGGATGGGTGCCGCACTTACATTGATCCATGTAACCTGGTCTTTTTCCTTCACAATCCCCATTTCCACATTCTCCACGATACGGTTTTCCTTCAATGCCCTTACGCTGGCATATTCATTGGCCGGCATCGGGGATAGGTCGGGGCGGATAATTCTCCACTCCGCTCCTGCAAAATTCCTTACCAGGTGCTCCTCTTTCTTCAGGCCCAGCAGCTCCTCCGATGCAGGGTTGCAATCGATAATACTGCCACTGCTGTTGGTTACCGTTACACCCACAGGTAAAATCTTAAAAATGGTCTGGAGCAATTCCTGGCTCTTTTCCTTTTCTTTTTCGGCCAGCAACCTGGCTGTTACATCTTCCAGGATCAAAGCAACATACCCCTCTTCAGGGATAAACGAATACATATTGATATACAGATCCTCTTTGATAAGGATATTTTCAAGATGCTGATTTTTACCGGTAACAACCGTTTTGCGGAGCATTTCAAGGATCTCCCCACCATTGTCAGGAAATACATGCATCAGGGGAGCCCCCTCCATATCGAGGGCTGTTATCCCGCGCATCTGCTCAAAGGAAGCATTAGCTCTGAAAAAGTTAAAGCCCTCTGGCTGTGAGCCTTTTAAAGAAAAAACGGGTTTAAGAACCAATAACCCATTGATCATGTTTTTAAACAGCAGCCGATATCTTCTTTCGCTATCGCGCAACGCCTCAGCCTTTTTTGTGTCAGACACATTGATTACCGAAAGCCTTACCTGGCTCCCTTTTTTTTCAGCATCCTCAAAAACCAACCCGGTAAGAAGAAAATAGCCTATCTCCTTTTGATCGCAAACCATTGCCACCTCTATATTTTCAGATTTTTTATCTTCCATCAGCCGCTGCCAGTAAAAGTAAAACCGGTCCTGGGATGAAGGGTGTACAAACTGATGAAAGGGTTTGTTGCCAAAAAAGCGCTCTGCCTGTCCGAAAACCATGCATGCTGTTTTATTCACCTTCTGGATGTACCCCTCGCGATCAAGGATAAAATATCCCACCGGAGCATTTTCAAAAAGATCATCCAGCTGCTGGTTTTTTATCTCATAGGCATGATTGGTTTTGAATAATTCTTCCTGCTGCAATTCCAGCTCTATCTTGTGCACATTGTAATCTTCAATCAGTTTTTCAATGTCTTCAAGCAATTCGGGGTTTTGCAAAACCTTCTTATCTTTGAGCAGTTCCTGTGCTTTTTTGCGGAGTTGTTCGGAGTTGTATTTCATGCAGGTGATTTTGAGGGGCTTCAAAGACATTTCAGTGCTTTGCCGCCAGGACTGGTAATCAGCAATGTGAGCCTGATCACCAATTATATGTAATTAAAATACCGGAAATGTATAGTGGGTATAAATGTATAATTTTTTTCACAATTAAAGGATGAGTACACTCTGAAAAATGCAATACCCCCCATCCCCCTAAGAGGGGAAACTCGCAACCTGTTGAATTTGTGCGAGTTGTAAAGGGCCGTTTTATCAATAGCATTAAAAAAAAGACTTTTCAGAGTGCTCTCAAGGATTAAAAGTTGAAGATTTGAGTCTGCTGCATAGTGGTTTGCCTGCAATAGCTTTTTTCATGTTTACGATACCAGGAGAGTGAGTGCAGGGCCAACGCATGAAATTGACATTGAAAAAAATAGTTTCTATTTACAAGATAATACTCAACAGAGCAAAACTTTGGTAATTTTACAACAAATGGAAAACAACACAAACGTCTTTTTAATCGGCGATAAAGTATTTTTACGGGCATTCGAACCGGGCGATGAGTCTGTGATTGCCATTTTAGAAAACCACCCCCAGGCGCGCGAAACACTCTTTTATGCGTTGCCCACCAGCATAGAATATCAGTTGGAAAAAACCAAAAAGCAGCAAAACGATCCCAACACCATTGTATTTACCATTTGCAGCAAAGAAACCGGTATTGCAATCGGTCAAGCAGCTTTTGTAAGAATTGACTGGGTAGGAAGAATGGCTACTTTTTATATAGGTATTGCCAAAAAGGAAAGCCGGCAGAAAGGTTTTGGGAAGGAAACGGTTGAACTAATGGTTGAATACGCTTTCAACACATTAAATCTTAACAGGATACATCTTCACGTAGCAGAAAACAATATTGCGGCCATTGAGGTGTATAAAAAATGCGGCTTTATTACGGAAGGTAAGCTTAGAGAAGCCATGTACAGAAATGGGAGATATTATGATTTTTATGTTATGGGGATCCTGAAAAGCGATTTTCTGAAACTGAACAAATAATCTTTCAAAACCCTTGTAATCCGTTTAATTTACAGCATCAAAAAAACATCTTTCCATGAATATTAACCATTACACCAGCTTTTATCTTTTTAACATTGTTATTACCCTGTCATTGCTGCTTACCCACTGCACCTCTGCCGAAACAAGGTTGTTCGACAGCGAGCCCGATGTTAGGGTGCGAATAATCAATACAAAAAATAATTTGCTCATAGATTTTGAAGGATCCTGGCAGCTGAATCATGGTTCTGAAACTATGGAAATAGCCAATGCAGAGGCTGTGCAGTTTTCCGTTTGTCCGCAAAACAAACAGATAACCATGATCCTTGCAGACACCCTCACATTTGTCACTGACCGGATCAACTTCATTGCAAATGATGAAAATGCCACCATTTCCATTGCCGATGTGCCTTACGGAGTGGGTTGGTGGTGGGAAGGAAAAGAGAAAAGAACCTACGAAGGGGAAATTTACCTGTATGTAAATACTGATGACCTGTTCGACGTGGTAGTGCAATTACCTTTAGAAGAGTATTTGAAAGGGGTTGTGCCATACGAAATCGGGGGCAATTCGCCCCTTGAAGCACTAAAAGCCCAGGCTGTTGCCGCCCGCTGCGAAGCCGTGATTGCCCTCCGGTCAGGACTGTATAGCGGGGAAAACCACGATCTTACTTCAGATGTGGAATGTCAGGTTTTTAGTGGAAATGGGAGAAGGACACCCGCATCAGATAAAGCTGTGGAACTTACACGAGGAATCATTTTAACCGAAAATGGGGCGCCCATAAATGCATATTATGCCTCAAATTGCGGAGGGGTGTCTGAATTGATCAGAAATGTATGGTTCGAAAGAGTGGAGTACGAATCATACAAAGTACACAATAAGGACAGCAAAAACCGCATGGATATTGATTTAAGCACCGAAAGTGCAGCAAGGGAATGGATTTTTTCTTCACCCCATGTGTTGTGTAACCCCGATGCCGGTGTAGAGCTTCCACTGTTCAGTCAACAAAACTTCCGTTGGGAACGGAGCTTTTCGGCAGCAGAGCTCACCAAAATGCTTTCCAACGATAATCAATACGGAAAACTAATAGATATTGTCCCTCAAAAACGCGGAGTTTCCGGACGCATATATCTTGCAGATTTTGTATTTGAAAACCAAACCATACAAGTAAAGGGCGAGCTAAACATACGCCAAATGTGGAAACCCGCTTTACGAAGTGCAAACTTTGTGGTAAACATGGAGGGCGATAGCATCACGCTGCATGGAGCCGGCTGGGGGCATGGAGTAGGAATGTGTCAGTCGGGTGCCATTAGCCTTGCCAAACAGGGGTATTCCTTTGACTTTATTCTGAACCATTATTATACAAAAGCCTCCGTTACCGGTATGTATTAACAGAAATTTTTGGCAGCCCCTGCAGCATCCGGGAAAGATCTGGCCATTGAATTTATTCTTCTGGCATTAATTACCTGAAGTATGTGGATATTCCGGTGATAATTGCCCTTAGGTTTTGGTATCAAAGAACAGAGATGACTGACATGTTTACACTTTTTTACTGAGTGTGAAATGGAATTGATCAGATGTACTATCTCTCAAAACCGGTTGAAAAAAACCCGCGTAAACTTGTACTGCAAAAGGGCTTTAACTGTTGAATTTTATTGTAATTTTGGGGCCTGAAACTACATTCAGTCAACCAAACTTTTAAAATATAGCTCTATGGATCAAAACACAAATCCGGGTTTGTTTGCAGAATTTCCCGGGATATCCACCCGGCAATGGGAAGCAAAGATCAATGAAGACCTTAAGGGTGCTGACTACGAGAAGAAGCTGGTATGGCATACCCTGGAAGGGCTTCGCATAAAACCCTACTACCGGCAGGAAGACTTATCTGCCCTTTCGCATATCAATGCATTACCGGGGCAATACCCTTTTGTTCGTGGCAAAGAAACAAAAGAAAACAAATGGGATATCCGGCAGGATTTTGACGAGAGTGATCCGGCCACGGCCAACAAGCTGGCCCTGGAAGCCCTTGACCGCGGAGCAGAGGCCATTGGATTTAATGTGGAAAATGTGGCAGGACCTGATATCCTTGAAAAACTACTTTCAGGGATCAACCCCACCCTGCACGCAATACATTTTCTTCATTCAAAAAACTATAAGCCCCTTTTCAGGGACTTCACCTCCCTGGCACGCAAAGCCGGGTGGGATACAACAGAGATAAAAGGCTCCCTGAATTTTGATCCCCTGGGATTCCTTGCCCTCTATGGAAAATTTTACGGGTCGGCGGAAGAGAATTACCGTGATGCCCTTGAATTACTGAACGATGGCAAAAACTACAAAATGTTCAGGGTGATACAGGTAAACGGACAGCACTATCATAATGCAGGGGCACATATTGTGCAGGAGCTCGCCTTTGCCCTTTCACAGGGGAATGAGTACCTGGCAGCGCTCACTGAAAAAGGTGTTTCTGTTGACGAACTTGCCCCACGCATGCAGTTTACATTTGCTGTGGGCTCCAATTATTTTCTTGAAATTGCAAAGTTCAGGGCAGTGAAAATGTTGTGGGCCAAAATTGTGGAGCAGTACAAACCATCCGGTGAAGCGACCATGAAAATAAACCTCCACGCGGTTACTTCGGGCTGGAACAAAAGTGTCTATGACCCCTATGTAAACATGCTGCGCAGCACCACCGAAGCCATGGCAGCCACCATAGCCGGAGTGGATTCCCTTACCATTGATCCTTTCGACAACACCTATAAAAAAGCCGATACATTCAGCAGGCGTGTGGCCCGGAATCAGCAAATCGTATTGCGCCACGAAGCCTATTTTGGGAAAGTGGCTGACCCGGCCGCCGGTTCCTATTACATCGAAAACATTACCGATCTTATTGCCGATGCTGCCTGGAAACTTTTCGTGGAAATGGAAAATATGGGCGGTTTTGCCAATGCTGTTGAAGGCGATTTTATCAAAGGACAGATTGAAGCCACCTGCCAGAAAAGGGACCTGGATATTGCCATGCGCAAGCAGGTGTTTGTGGGAGTAAACCAATACCCCAACCTGCAGGAAAAAATGCTCGACAAGCTGGAACCAACCGCAAGGCTGAGCGACCTGGGGCAGTTGCGCCCATATCGTGGGGTACAGGCTTTTGAGGCACTGCGCCTGGCCGCTGAAAACCATGAAAAGAAGGGATTTAAGGTGCCAAAGATTTACCTGTTTACCTATGGAAACCTTGCTATGCGTAAGGCCCGCGCCACCTTTGCCACCAACTTTTTTGGCTGCGCAGGCTACACCATTGAGGAAGCCCCCATGATCAGCAGCCTGGAAGAGGGAATTGAAAAAGCTTTGAATGCTGAAGCCGATGCCATTGTTTTCTGCAGTTCAGACGAGGAATATGCCCAGATGACGGTTGCTGCCAGAGCCATTAAAGAAAAGCAGCCCCAGGTGCAGATCGTGGTGGCCGGAAATCCCAAAGAGATCATGAATGAGCTGGATGAGGCTGGTGTGCAACATTATGTGCACATGCGCACCAACACCCTGGAAACCTTGCAGCGGTTCAATGATGTTTTTGGCATTGCATAAGCCGGGCATACAGGCATCAAAATCCAATTTCAACGTAAAAAAATTTCAGGAACTATGAGACCAGATTTCAACCATATAGATTACAAAGCAGATATAAAAACCTCTTCCGACCCCGTTCAGTGGGAAAAATCAGAGGGCATACGCAAGGATTGGTGTACTTCAGAGCAGATCCATGTAAAAGGGGTTTACCTGGACAAGGACCTGCTCAACATGGAGCACCTGAACTATGCAGCCGGGATCCCTCCCTATCTGCGCGGCCCCTATAGCACCATGTATGTAATGAAGCCCTGGACCATCCGCCAGTATGCTGGGTTCAGCACGGCAGAAGAGTCCAACGCTTTTTACCGCCGCAACCTGGCCGCCGGGCAAAAAGGGCTTTCGGTGGCATTTGACCTTGCCACTCACCGCGGCTACGACTCTGACCATGAACGCGTAGTAGGCGATGTGGGAAAAGCAGGGGTTGCCATCGATTCCATCCTGGATATGAAGATCCTCTTCGATGATATCCCCCTGGACAAAATGTCGGTTTCCATGACCATGAACGGTGCCGTATTGCCGGTAATGGCATTTTATATCGTTGCCGCTGAAGAGCAGGGGGTACCCATGGAGAAGCTCAGCGGGACCATTCAGAACGATATCCTGAAGGAGTTCATGGTACGCAATACCTATATTTACCCGCCACTGCCATCCATGAAGATCATTGCCGATATTTTTGAGTTCACCTCGAAGAACATGCCCAAATTCAACTCCATCAGTATCTCGGGCTACCACATGCAGGAAGCGGGAGCCACCTGCGACATCGAGCTGGCTTATACCCTTGCCGATGGGCTGGAATATCTCAGGGCTGGTGTAAATGCCGGAATGGATATCGATGCATTTGCTCCCCGGCTTTCCTTCTTCTGGGCCATTGGCATGAACCATTTCATGGAAATTGCCAAGATGCGTGCCGCAAGGATGCTGTGGGCCAGGATCGTAAAACAGTTTAATCCCAAAAACCCAAAATCGCTGGCGTTGCGCACACACTCGCAAACATCGGGCTGGAGCCTTACCGAGCAGGATCCTTTCAACAATGTGGCCCGTACCTGCATTGAAGCCATGGGTGCCGTTCTGGGCCATACCCAGTCGCTTCACACCAATGCCCTGGATGAGGCCATCGCTTTGCCAACTGACTTCTCAGCGCGCATAGCACGTAACACCCAGTTATACATTCAGGACGAAACCAATGTAACCAAAGCCATCGATCCATGGGCCGGCTCCTACTACGTGGAGGCGCTTACCCATGAAATTGCCCAAAAAGCATGGAAACACATTGAAGAAATTGAGAAACTGGGTGGCATGGCCAAAGCCATTGAAACGGGTATCCCCAAGATGCGCATCGAAGAAGCTGCTGCACGCAAGCAGGCAAAAATTGATTCGGGCAAAGACATCATCGTGGGTGTAAACAAATACCGCCTTGAAAAAGAGGATCCCATTGAAATCCTTGATGTGGACAACACCGCTGTTAGGGAGGCCCAGCTAAAAAGGCTTGAAAAACTAAGGGCAGACCGCAACCAGGATGAAGTACAGCAGGCCCTTGCTGCCCTCACTGAATGTGCCCGCACAGGAAAAGGCAACCTGCTCGAACTTGCTGTGGATGCAGCCCGCAAAAGAGCTTCGCTGGGTGAGATATCCATGGCACTGGAAAAAGAATTTGGCCGTTACCAGGCGGTTATACGTTCCATTTCAGGTATTTATTCTATGGAAATTGAAAACAACGATAGTTTTTTAAAAGCACGGGCCCTGGCCGATGAATTTGCGGCACTTGAGGGCCGCCGCCCACGTATCATGATCGCCAAAATGGGCCAGGACGGGCACGACCGCGGCGCCAAAGTAGTAGCCACCGCCTACGCCGATATGGGATTTGATGTGGATGTGGGACCATTGTTCCAAACCCCAAAAGAGGCTGCACGACAAGCCGTGGAAAACGATGTGCATATCCTCGGTATGTCCAGCCTGGCAGCAGGCCACAAAACCCTTGCCCCACAGGTAATTGAAGAACTAAAGGCACTTGGGCGCGACGATATTATGGTAATTGTCGGGGGTGTGATCCCTGCACAGGATTACCAATACCTTTACGATGCCGGGGTGGTGGGAATATTTGGCCCCGGTACCGTGATCTCTGATGCAGGGATTAAAATGCTCAATATTTTGATTGAAAGCAGAAAGCCCTGAGAAAATTCATTTCTTTGGTTGGTTTCTTTTGGCATTTTATCCGCCCCGTTTTTTCATTTAGCTACCCAAACAAAACGAATATGTAAATTTTACATTCTCATAACTTTTGTTTAATAAAAAATGTTATATTTGGAGGGTGCATCAACTGGAAAAACATATTCTTGAAAACATCCGGAAAAGCGATGTTAAGGCTTTTGAATCGTTGTTCAGGTCTTATTTCGCACAGCTTTCCAATTATGCTGGCGAAATTCTAAAAGATGCTCACATGGGCGAGGAGATAGCCGAGGAAGTCTTTGTGAAATTCTGGGAGCAAAGAGAGCACCTGAAAATTGACGTCTCCATACGGGCCTACCTTTTTAAAAGCACATACAACCAATGCATCAATTACCTTAAGCATCAGAAAGTCAAGGAAAAATATCAGTTGTTCTTTATGTACCATATTTGCCCCAGGAATTTTGAGGCTGGGTTTTCAATGGATTATCCCTTATCTGCTGTTTTAACCAAAGAAATAGAGCACCTTGCTGAAAAAGCCATTGAAAGACTGCCAAAGCAATGCCGGGAAATTTTCATTCTTAGCCGCTATGAAGAAATGAAAAATGACCAAATTGCTGAAAAGCTTGGAATATCAGTAAGCACAGTAAAAACACAAATATCAAGGGCTTTGGTAAAAATTAAAAAAGACCTTCAGGAGGTGATGCCTTTGCTTTAGTGCCCAATAATCTATTCCTGCCCAAACACCCTTCGTTTTAAATTTCAGGATTGAGTCCACTCCGAAAACTCGTTTTCGGCAAATTTGTGCTAATTTTTTCTTTTTTTAATTGTCTGTCTTTCAGGCATTAAGATTTGTGTAAATTTGTGTA
>SLIL01000398.1 GCA_007135645.1 Bacteroidales bacterium | reverse complement strand
TACTCTGAAACAGATAATACACACTATATCGATGGCATCGTCATTGACATCACAGAAAAGAAAGAAGCAGAACAAGCCCTCCTGGAAACCCGGGAAGCTTTGGAAAAGCTCAACAAAAAGCTGGAGAGAACTGTAGAAGAGCGTACCGCAAAGCTTACCGAAGCCAATACCCAATTGCTGAAATTGCAAAAGGAGAATCTGCAGTCGCAATTTGAAGTGTTGAAACAGCAGGTAAACCCTCACTTTTTATTTAACAGCCTGAATGTACTTACTTCGCTTATAAAAGTAGATCCCGATCTGGCCGAGCTTTTTACGGAAAGATTATCAAAGGTATATCGCTACGTTCTGGAAAACAAGGACAAAGACCTGGTGCCACTCAGTACCGAAATGGACTTTATCAAAGCATACATATTTTTATTGGACACCCGCTTTGCCCATAAAGTACATGTGGAATTGAATGTGGATGAAAAAGACCTGGACTCTTTTATTGTACCCCTTGCATTGCAGCTTCTGGTGGAAAATGCCATAAAGCACAATACATTTTCAAGGAAAAGTCCTTTGCATATCCGGTTGTTTGTGGATGAAAAGGGCTACCTGAACATTATCAACAACCTGCAAACCAGGCAAACCCAGATGAACTCTACGGGCATTGGCCTGGTAAACATCAGTAAGCGGTATTCCTTGCTGTCGGAGGTACAGCCGGTATTTGAAATGACACAGGAGGCCTTCATTGCCAAAATCCCGTTAATTGTGAAATAACACCGGCGAAGACTGAAAAAAGAACAAAAAATGACAAACTCAAAAAAACAGAAATATATGAAAGTAGTAATCATAGAAGACGAGTCCCTGGCATCCGAAAGGTTGAAAAAGATGGTGCTTACTTATGATGAGAGCATCGAGATAATAGCACAACTGGAGTCTGTGGAAGAATCAGTGGAATGGTTCAGGGGGAACCCTCATCCGGACCTGATATTTCTGGATATTCACCTGGAAGATGACCTCAGCTTTGCCATTTTTGAAAAAGTAAAGGTAAACAGTTCCATCATTTTCACCACCGCATTTGATGAATATGCCATCAAGGCCTTTAAGCTCAAAAGCATTGATTACCTTTTGAAGCCCATTGTACAGGAAGAACTCTATGCAGCATTAAAAAAATACGGGGAAATGACAGCCCAAACCGGCGAAGAAAAAGACTTTCACACACTCTACGATCTGATTGTAAAAAAGAGTGAAAGCTATCGCGAGCGCTTTTCGGTAAGGGTAGGCCAAAGGATCAAAACATTTGCCTGCAGCGATATCAGCTATTTCATCTCAGAAGCTGGCTATACGTCCGCAGTACTTTTTGATGGCAGTACCTATGCCCTTGACCAAAGCCTGGAGGCACTGAGCAAAGAGCTGGACCCCTTACTGTTTTTCCGTATAAACCGTAAAATGATGGTTGCACTTGATTCCATCAAAGAAGTGCATATTCTTTCAACCAACAGGCTAAAACTTGAGCTTCAGGCACAAAAAGGGGAAGAGGCGCTGGTGAGCCTGGACAAAAGTTCCGCTTTTAAAAAATGGCTCGAAGGGAGCAATATCGGGTAATGTAATCATGGATTAAAAACAGGCATTCAAAATAGATTTTCAGGCATTCATGAACCATTTGTTGCAAAGGCCCAAACACGAAAGTAATTTTACATAACGATTTAATAATCAAAAGAAAAAGAGCTCTTAAAAGTTAAATAATATATTCATTCACAAAAAAATCAATACAATGAAAACAAGAAATTTTCTCATTACAGCAAGTATCATTCTGGCAACAGCTTTTACAAGCTTTGGCCAAAACCCAAAAGAAATCCTCCAGCGCATGGAAGACAATATGCGTGGCACATCTTCTTATTCTGAAATGACCATGGAAACCGTGCGTCCCCGATTCACCCGTGAGATCAGCATGAAAGGCTGGTCGCTGGGCGATGATTATTCTTTGATTGTAATAACCGCTCCTGCCCGCGATCAGGGTACCGCCTTTCTGAAAAGAGGCAACGAGATCTGGAACTATGTTCCCAACATTGACCGTACCGTAAAAATGCCTCCCAGCATGATGTCTCAATCCTGGATGGGCAGTGACTTTACCAATGACGACCTGGTAAGGGGCATCTCCATCGTAGACGATTATGACCATAAGCTCCTTGGTAAAGAGACCATCGATGGGGTAGAGTGCTACAAAATCGAACTCATTCCCCACCCCGAAACTCCTGTTGCCTTTGAAAGGATCCTGCGTTGGGTTAGCACCGGCAATTATCTGCCCGTAAAAATTGAAAACTATGATGACAGAAACGACCTGGTGAGCTCCATCCACTTCAGGGATGTGAAAAACCTGGGAGGTCGCCAGTTGCCCTCTGTTACAGAGATGATCCCTCACGACAAAAGGGGCCACAAAACCATCATCACAACCCACAAAATAGACTTTGGGGTAAATCTTAATCAGGGGTTCTTTTCTCAGCAAAACATGAGAAATGTAAGATAAGCAAAGGGGTTTTACCTCTTTGGAAAATGAAATTTTTAACCATTAAGATTTATACAATGAAAATGCTATTGATATTGGCCTGGAGAAATCTCTGGCGCAAAAAAAGAAGAACGTTCATCTCCGTTAGCTCCGTGATGTTTGCTGCTGTTCTGGCCATCATACTCATGTCGATGGTAAGTGGAATGACGGATCAGTTTGTGGCAAGCATCGTAAACAACACCACCGGATACCTTCAGATACAGGATGCTTTGTACAATGATGAACCCACCATTGACCATGCCCTTGAATACACTCCCGAAAAAGAGGCAATGCTCAATACACATGCAGACATGATTGATTATATTGTACCCAGGATACAGGGTTTTGGCCTGGCATCCAGGGATATGGGAACCCGTGGTGCAATGATCATGGGTGTGGATGCGGAAATGGAAACCCGCATGAACAACCTGGGATCAAGGCTGATTGAGGGAAGTATGTTTGAACCATCAGACGAATTTGCAGTAATTGCTGAAGGGCTGGCCCACCAGCTCGGGTTAACCCTGGGAGACACTATTGTATTGCTGGGGCAGGGTTTCCAGGGAATGACAGCTGCGGGCACCTTCAAAGTGGGTGGCATTGTGCAGTTTTCGCTACCAGAGCAAAACAATGCCATGGTTTACCTTCCACTGAAGCAGGCCCAGGGGTTCTTTGCTGCACCCGACAGGCTCACCAACCTGATCATCATGACCCACAACCCACAGGAAGCCGATGAGTTATCCCGGAAAATACAACAGGAAATAGATCCTGAATGGTATGCTGTGTACACCTGGGAAGAACTGATGCCCGACGCCGTAGCCGCATTCGAGGCCCGCGATGCACAGTTCAAGGTAATGGCATGGATACTCTATATCGTTGCCGGATTTGGAATATTTGGAACCGTAATTACCATGATGCACGAACGCCTTCGTGAGTTTGGCATCCTGCTCTCCATTGGATTGAAAAGAGCGCAACTTGCCCTGATCTGTATGATTGAAACCGTGGTTATGAGCCTGCTTGGTGTGGCAGCAGGTGTAATAGTGGGTTTTTTGATTGTTTATAACTGGTACCGCAACCCAATACACCTGGGTGCTGAAATAGGTGAAGTGTTTCTGGACTTTGGAATTGAGCCCTACATGTCCTTTTCCATTGCCCCCGACATCTTTTTCTACCAGGCAATGACCGTCTTTTTCATTGCACTTTTTATAGGGATCTACCCTGTCAGAAAGGTGTTTAAGCTCAACATGACCCGGGCAGCAAGAAAGTAAGATTGTAGAGTTGAAAAGAGTTAAAAAGTTTAAAGGTTTAGTAAATATAAAAACAGATTACAATGAAAACATTATTAAAAATATCCTGGAGAAATATCTGGAGAAACAGGACCCGCAGCCTGGTAATTATACTTGCCATTGTGCTGGGACTCATGGGTGGCATATTTTCCGTAGGCATGCGCCTGGGCATTGAAACCCAGCAATTCAGGGAAACCGTAGAAACACAGATATCGCACATTCAGCTTCATCATCCTGAGTTTATTGCCAACCCCGAAGCACGGTTCAGAATTGAAAACGGGCTTCAACTGGCAGCTGAAATGATGGAGAAACCCTGGGTAGAAGTGGCCTCTCCCCGAACCGTATTTGACGGAATGATCGCATCGGCCAATATGAACGCCGGGGTAAGGATCAAAGGTATTGACCCTGAACTCGAAATACTCACTACCAGCCTTAATGAGCTGCTGGAGGAGGGCACCTACTTTGAAGAAGAGGGAAGACTACCCACAATCATTATTGGACAACGATTGGCCCGTGATATCAAAGCCGAGGTAGGTTCGCGCATTGTACTGACCTTTCAGGACATCCATGGTGAAATAGTAAGTGCCTCATTCAGGGTAGAAGGGTTCTATTCAGTTGCTTCCCCTGGATTTGAAGAAAGGACGGTATTTTTAAAGGCCGATATCCTTAACAACCTCATTGGCGACAGCAACGCTGTAAACGAAATTGCATTGCTTATCCATGACCTGGACCAGTACAGGGAAAAGACAGCCCTGCTAAGGGAAATGCACCCAGACATAGAGATCCGCAACTGGGCAGATCTGGCCCCTTCTCTTTATTTTTCCATTGAGTTTCTTCACCAGAACATGGCCTGGATTGTAGGGATCATCATTCTGGGCGTTTCATTCGGACTGCTCAACACCATACTTATGTCAGTACTGGAGCGAGTCAATGAGCTCGGAGTATTGATGGCCATTGGAATGAAACGATTGAAAGTCTTCTCCATGGTGGTTACCGAAACTACCCTCCTGTCCATAGTGGGCGGCTCACTGGGGTTACTCCTTTCCTGGATCATGGTTGTGCTTCTCAACATCAATGGAATTGACATGTCAGGAGCAGGGGGCGAAGGGCTTGCAGAATTTGGTTATTCTTCCCTGGTATTTCTTGAGGTTCCCGCTTCGCTGTATCTCGACATTGGGGTAATGGTAGTGATATTCGCTATTCTGGCATCCGTTTATCCCGCCTGGAAAGCCGTGCGCTTTGCCCCGGCTGAAGCAGTAAGACAAGAATAATCCTGTTAAAAAACATCTGATACAACAATCATATATCAATAAAAAATAATTTTGAAACTTTAAATAACCATATAGAAATGAAAACTGTAATTAAAACCTCAAATCTCGAAAAAGTATATAATGGATCGGTAGCTCCTGTGAGGGCAGTAAACAATGTAAACCTCGAATTTCAGGAGGGCGAATTCACCGCTATCGTAGGCCCGTCGGGCAGCGGAAAAACCACGTTCCTCAACCTGATCGGTGGTCTCGACAAACCCACCGGCGGCCAGGTAATTATTGACGGAACTGACATTGCTTCCCTGAAAGAGAGCCAGTTGTTTGACTTCAGGCTGAAGCACATCGGGTTTGTTTTTCAGTCGTACAACCTCATCCCTGTACTTACGGCCAAAGAAAACGTTTCCTTTATCATGCTGCTTCAAAAACAAAGCAAAGATGCCATGGAGAAACGCGCCAAAGAAATGCTGGAACAGGTAGGTTTGTCTGACAAGCTCAACTCACGCCCCAACCAGCTCTCCGGTGGCCAGCAGCAAAGAGTAGCTGTAGCCCGTGCCCTGGCCTCCAAGCCCAAGTTTGTACTTGCCGATGAGCCCACTGCCAACCTGGATACCGAGTCGGCCTTCAACCTGCTGGATATCATGTCGCGCCTCAACAAGGAAGAAAACATTACCCTGATTTTCTCCACCCACGACCAGCGGGTGATTGAAAGGGCATCAAGGGTGATTACTTTGGTGGATGGGGAGGTTAGTAAGGATGAAATGTTTGATAGGTAGTTTAGTAGTTGAAGAGTTGAAAGGTTGAAGAGTTGAAAGGTTGAAGAGTTGAAGGGTTGAAGGGTTGAAGGGTTGAAGGGTTGAAAGGTTGAAGAGTTGAAAGGTTGAGAAGTTGAAGAGTTGGAGGAAGTAAAGGTTGTACGAGTTTTTATTAATGATTTAAACGATTTTTAGATATGAAATATGCATTTGAGAATCTGGAGGTTTGGAAGAAGTCCAGGATTTTTGTAAAGGAGATCTATGGTGTTACAAAACTTTATCCCCAGGAAGAAAAATTTGGCCTGACAAATCAACTAAGAAGGGCTTCTGTATCCATTAGCAGCAATATTGCCGAAGGCAGCACAAGATTAAGCAACCGTGATAAAAGCCGGTTTTATGAAGTAGCCTATGGTAGCCTTATAGAAGTCCTGAATCAGCTGATTCTTTCTTACGATCTTGAGTTCTTGAGTAACGATAATCTTACCAGGCTTCGCACGCAAATTGAAGAATTATCCCGAATGCTACTTGCCCTTCATAAATCCGCCTCCCTCCCATACACCCACAAACCCTAAACCCTTAAACCATAAACTTTTAAACCTTTAAACCCATAAACTCTTAAACCAAAAAAATGAACCTCATATTCACCCTCGCCTGGCGCAATCTGTGGCGCAACAGAAAAAGGACCCTCATCACCATGAGTTCCGTATTCTTTGCCGTGATCCTCGCCATTTTGTTCTTCTCCATGGAGCAAGGGTCTTACGATCGGATGATCGACTCCCTGGTAAGATACAGCACCGGCTACATGCAGGTGCAGGATGTTCTTTATCACGAGGAGCCATCCATTGATCATGCCATGCTCTATGATGAGGAGATCAGGGACCTGATTGCCCGTTTCGATGAGCAGATCTCTTTTTCAGTGCCACGCCTTCAGAGTTTTGCCCTGATTGCAACTGAGAGCACCACCAGGGGTAGTATGGTAATGGGAATCGATCCGGAGCGGGAGCTGTTACTCAATGACCTCTCAGAGGACATTGTTGAGGGAAGGTTTTTGTCTCCCGGCGATGAGGGCCTCTTGCTGGCCAAAGGCCTTGCAACCATACTGGGTGCTGGGGTTGGAGATACAATCGTTCTTCTCGGGCAGGGATTTCAGGGTGCTACCGCGGCCGGTAAATATGCTGTACAGGGCATTGTTGACCTTAAGATCCCCGATCTGGACAACAACACCCTGTACATGACCCTGGAAGCAGCGCAATGGTTTTTCGGTGCCGACAACAGGGTCACCTCCCTGATCCTCATGCCCGAAAACCCTTCCCATACAAGGCGCCTGGCCAACGAGCTGCTTCAGGAATTGGACCGGGAATGGTACAACATCCTCACCTGGGAAGAGCTGCTGGTAGACCTGCTTAACCTGATGAAGTTTGACATGGCCGGCACAGCTGTTATGATGATCATTTTGTATATCGTGATCGCCTTCGGGCTTTATGGTACTGTGCTGATGATGCTCATTGAAAGGCAGAAAGAGTTTGCCTTGTTGTTCTCCCTGGGCATGAAACGAAAAATCCTGGCCGGGGTATGTTTTCTGGAAACACTTTTTATGTCTGTTGGCGGCACCATCATGGGGATACTGGGGGCTATTCCCATTATTGCCTGGTTTTATCATCATCCCATCCGCCTCACCGGACAAATGGCCGAAGCCATCGCAGAGTATGGTTTTGAACCCATACTTCCTTTTTCGGCTGATCTGTGGATCTTTTATTCCCAGGCTTTCTATGTATTGGTTCTTTCGGTTTTGATAGGAATGTACCCGGTAAAGAAGGTTTTTCAATTACGTATAATGGATGCAAAACAATAAGACAATGAGCATGTTACTGAAAATTTCATGGCGGAACATCTGGCGTAACCCCAAACGCAGTATTACCATGGTGCTGTCTATTGCAGCAGGGTTATGGGGAGGGGTATTTGCGGCATCCATTGCCATGGGCCTGCTGAACCAGCGGTTCCAGACCGGTGTGGAACAGGAGCTTTCCCATGTGCAGATGCACAATCCCCAGTTTCTGATTGAAACCAACATCAACCACCATGTGGAAGACTGGCTGCAAATAAAGGAGCAACTGAACCATGACCAAAGAGTAAAAGCCTTTACAGGCCGCACCATTGTAAATGGAATGATCGCAACAGCCAATCTTACCAGGGGTGTCAATATTCTGGGCATTGATCCTGCAACAGAAGCATCTACAACAGGTCTTGATCAGAATACAATTGACGGGGAGTTCTTTGGAGAGTCAACCCAGAATCCCATTTTAATAGGCAACAGCCTGGCAGAAAAGATGAAAGCACGACTGGGTACACGGGTGGTTCTTACCTTCCAGGATACAAACAACGAGCTGGTATCCATTTCCTGCAGGGTGTCCGGGATATTCCAGACAGCCAATTCCATGTACGACGAGATGAATATCTACATGCTGCAACACGACCTTACAGAACATCTTGGTGTTGAGGGCATTGTTAACCAGGTGGCACTGGTATTGCATGAGCTTGATCAGGCAGGTGATTTTGCCGCTGAATATGGCGACATGTTCCCTGAGCTTACCGTACGCACCTGGGCCGAGATATCACCACAAATGGCATTTTACAACCAGATGGGAATGACCATGTTCATGATCATCCTGGCCATTATCCTCATGGCATTGGCTTTCGGCTTGCTCAACACCATGCTCATGGCGGTGTTTGAACGAACCCGTGAGCTGGGAATGCTCATGTGCATCGGCATGAACAAAAAACGCATCTTCCTTATGATCATGTTCGAAACCATTTTCCTGACCGTAACAGGCTCTCTGGCTGGTACCGCCCTGGCAGTGGTCAGCGTAAATCTGTTTACTGAAAGAGGCATCAACATGGCACCTGTGGGAGGAGATTCGCTTCAGAACTTTGGTTTTGACCCGGTTATTTACCCGGTGATCGACAACAGCTTCTTTGCCATGCTGGCAATACTGGTGATCCTCACTGCAGTGCTCACTGCCATTTATCCCGCGTTAAAAGCACTGCGCCTCAGACCTGCCGAAGCAGTCAGAACACAATAATTCTCAATTAAAACAGTACTCAACAAACAGAAAACAAGTTTTCACCTTTGCAACCTATCAGCCATGAAATACAACAAGAACATATTTATTTTAACCTTTATAGTTTTAAGCAACCTGTTCCTTTTAACAATCCAGGCTTCCGGCAGTGCATTGGAAAATATGACGCTGCGTGGCTATATGAAAGCCATGCCGGGCATGCGGCTCGACAGGGATTTTTCTGACCCACATTACGACAATCTCCT
>SLIL01000353.1 GCA_007135645.1 Bacteroidales bacterium | reverse complement strand
TTTTCATTAACTAAAACATTACAATCATGAAGAAAAATTTACAATTGGTTGCCTTTACTTTAATGGCAATGTTTCTTTTCACCAATCTGGGTTATGCTCAGTTGCAAATGCAAAAAGCAGATCATCAGGCTACTCTTCCCATTGATAAAAATGATGATGGTGATTGGTGGCATTACGATACTGGTGAAAGTACAAATTCAATTGGTTTGGGTGGTGAAGATGTTGAATGGATAGGAGCAATTAAATTTCCTGTTTCAGCACTTGAAGGCTATGACGGATATGAAATTACCCGTGTTAGAGCTTTCTTCCCCCAGATGCCCACAGCTGCAGGAGCAATAATTTTTCAGGGCGAGGAAGATGCCCTGGAGGAAGTTGGTTTTCAGATGTACAGCTCAGTTACTGTAGAAGAATGGAATGAGCTGGAATTTTTTGACCCTGTTGTGATTGACGCCAGCAGAGATCTTTGGATCGGAATATGGATGGAAGAACCCGGAGATGATGTATTTCCACTTGGTGTAGATGGCAACGTTGACAATGATGGCCTGGGTAACCTTGCATCATGGGATACTGACGGTCCCTGGGTTGAATGGAACCTGCTTTCTGCGTTTGGAATTGATGGCGTATGGAACATTCAGGGTTTTGTAGTTCCCGGAGAGAATGGCAATGGCAATGGCGATGAAATCCAGCTTACCTTTATGGTAGACATGGGCCCCGCAGTAGCAGAAGGTTTTGATCCTGCTGAGCACCATGTATTCGTAACCGGTAGCTTTGCCGGCTGGGCTGAGCCAGGAACAGAAGGTTCTGTGCAATTGGCTTTGCATAGCGATGCCAAGGATGATGAATTAGAGTATATCTGGCCAGGAAACTGGGCAAACAGAACAGGTGAAGAAATGGGATCATGGAGTGAAGGTGGTTACATTTTAGGTACCAATGTTTATGAAGATGGTGCATATGGACAAATCTTTAATGTGGAAGGTGAGCACCATATTGCCGGCGGAAAATTCTGGCTCGGATCAGTTATTGGTGCTGCAGGAAATGCTTTGTTCACTATCTGGGACTACAGTGGTGGACAAGTAGGTGATGTTATCCATGCTCACTCTGTACCCATGGCCGATTTAATAGAAAGCAATAGTTTTGACGATGCATTTGTTGTTCACTTTGACGAACCCGTGCATATTGATGGTGCTTTCGTAATGGGTGTTGATTTATCCCAATTGGAAGACTATGTAGAAGACGTTTATGAATTAGGAAACTTTCACTCAGCCGGAGGAGACGGTGACGGTGGTGGATTGGCAATAGTTCTGGAAGGCACAAGCTGGGTTCCAGTTTTGAACTATGGAGTGGATGTAGATGCAGCTATCTTCCCCTTCCTTGCAACAGATGATAACGGCGACGATCCAGATCCGGTTGATGAATTGTGGTACTCAGCTACAGTAATGCTTGAAGAAGCTGGTGAAGTACAGTACAAGTATTTCTCTGATGCCTTTGGTGCTGGCTGGGAAGGTGGCGAATGGGAAGGAGATCCCAACCGTGTTATCAACGTTACTGCTGATATGACTGTTATGGATGAATGGGCTGTTCAACCCGGAACAAGTGTAGAGAACGTTCTTGCAGAGCAAGGCCTCAACATGTTCCCCAACCCTGTACGCAATACCCTGTATGTTGAAAATGCTTCTCAGATCAACGAGATCCGTATTTTCGACCTTACCGGAAGATTGATCATGGCAGAAGCGGTTAACAACAACACTGTTGCTGTTAATGTCAGCCAGTTCAAGCAAGGCGTTTATGTTATGCAGGTAATTGCAGTTGACGGTATGTCATCTCAAAGATTTGTAGTAAGATAATTTTTCGGAATACTGAAAAATTAACTCAATAAAAATACGGAGGGGGTATGTTTCATAATCCCTCCGTATTTCCTTTTTAAGTACATTGCAACCCTCATGTTTAGCATTTTTTTTCACAATTTAATAAATACCTTTTTTTATCTTTTAAGCGATAAAAAAGGCAGACGGGGAAAGCACAAACGTGCACCAATGGTTATCCCAACAGACTTATGCGCATTTTAGAGTGTTAAAAAGCATAATGGGTGCCTGTTTGCCATGCTGAAGCGTGCAAAGAATGTGGAAAAATACTCTTATATTTGGGGGCTTTTTAATCATTAAACAATAGTTATTAACAAAAACAAAACAACATGAAAAAGTTTTTTATTGTTTGCGGATTTTTGCTATTCCTGGGTTCGACCCTGCTTGGACAGCAAATCCGGGTTACAGGTACTGTAACAGATGCAAGCGATGGTAGCACCTTACCTGGTGTTACAGTAGCGGTAAGAGGTACTACTCAGGGTACTGTTACCGACATGGACGGTCGGTATGAGATCGCTGCTTCTTCCGATGCCGTACTCGTATTTACGTTTATAGGTATGGCTACCCGCGAAGTGAATGTAGGCGGACGCTCCGTGATCGACGTAGCCCTTCAGTCAGACATGGTTGGTCTGGAAGAAGTGGTGGTGGTTGGTTATGGTGTTCAGAGAAGAGAAGCTGCCACAGGCTCAGTAACCGTTGTGGGTGAGCAGGACCTTCGCAATATGCCTACTGCCAGCCCCGAAAGGCTGCTTCAGGGTAAAGTTGCCGGGTTGCAGCTCAATGCCACTACCGGTCAGCCTGGAGCAAGATCACAGGTGCGTATCCGTGGTTTCAGCTCCATCAACGCCAGCTCCGAACCCCTGTACGTTGTAGATGGTGTACCTATTGTAGTTGGTGACTTTAATGTTTTCACCTCTACAGGTAATACACTGGCCAACCTTAACCCCGGTGATATTGAGTCTATTACCGTTCTTAAGGATGCTGCGGCTGCTTCTGTTTACGGATCAAGGGCTGCCAATGGTGTTATCCTTATTACCACCAAAAGAGGCCGTGCCGGACAACCTGCCAGGGTTAACTTCAGGGCACGTACAGGCTTTTCTGAAAGAGCCAACGACAACGACTACCGCTTTATGAACGCCCAGGAGATCTATGGATACAACCGTCAGGCGATCATCAACTCAGGCTTTGATCCTGAAACATACGGACCTATTGCCAGTGGTGCATTATTCCCGGGCTTCTATGCCGGCGAAACCATGCCCACTGTTTATCCTGCGGGTCATGACCGTGCCGGACAACCCATTGAAACGTTTGACTGGGAAGATGCAGCTTTCCGTCAGGCTCAGTTCCGTGAGTATGAATTCAATGTTTCAGGAGGTACCGAAAACACTTCCTATTTCAGCTCCCTCAATTATACCAACCAGGAGGGCATCATGATCGCTACCGGTCTGGAAAGAATTTCATTCCGCAGCAATATTGATCAGAGGGTAGGCAACATGTTTAAAGTGGGATCCAACATCAATGCTTCCTATTCATTCATGGAAGACAGGCCCAATCAATCCATGTTTTTTGTAAACCCCTTCTGGGCATCCATTAACCTGCTGCCATGGCACTTGCCCTATAACGAGGATGGCTCTTACAATTTCACCCTTCCTTCCAACAGCAACGCCAACTTTATTGCAGCTGCTGATCATGATGATCAGTGGGAAAGACAATACAGGGTGCTGGGTAGTGTATTTGGAGAATTGACCCCCATTGAAGGTCTTACTATCCGCTCGCAAAACTCTATTGAATTGATCAATGGTGAAGGACGCAGATGGTGGAGCCCGCTTGGCGACAGACCCGGCACAGAATCCGGAACCCTGCAGATTTCCAATACCAGGCTGGAAAGATATACCACTACCAATACCATTAACTATATGACAACCGTGGCTGGTGTTCATTATTTAAGAGCACTGGTAGGTCAGGAAGCGTTTGTTCATAACTGGAACTATCACTATGCCTATGGTACCAACATCGGGCTTGAAATTCCTCACCTGAACCGTGCTACCCAGGAAGATTCAAGGGTTAGTTATTCATTCAATGAGTACTCCCTGATGTCTTTCTTTGGTATTCTTGATTACAACTTCGATGATCGTTATTTCGCTCAGTTCAGTATTCGTAACGACGGAAACTCCCGTTTTGGAGCCGATAACCGCTGGGCTACTTTCTGGTCTGTTGGTGGATCATGGAACCTGCACCGCGAGCAGTTTATGAATGATTTTGACTTTGTAAATATGCTTAAATTGCGTGCCAGCTATGGTATCAATGGTAATGATGGAATTGGTATTTACGACCAGTGGGGAACTTACTCTTCTGCCGGATCAGCCTATAATGGTATTACCGGTGTAAACCCCAGCCGTATCCCCAACTCTACCCTTACATGGGAGCTAAACCGTACCTACAACATAGGTGTTGATTTTGCCCTTTTCAGGGGATTGCAGGGTTCGTTGGAATACTACCACAGATCCACAGAAGAAATGTTGCTTAGCAGACCAATTTCACAGACATCTGGTGCTGCTTCTTTCCGTATTAACATTGGAGAGCTTGTTAACCAGGGATACGAAGCAACGTTGTCTTATAACACCAATGTGGGGGATGTTAATATCAACCTCAGAGGTAATGCAGGCCGCAACAATGTAGAGATCATTGATCTCGGCGGTGAAGAAGAAATCGGAGACGGTTTCTGGAGAAGATTCCGCGTAGGTGGTGGTTACTCTGACTACTACGTATATGACTGGGCAGGTGTGAACCCCGCCAACGGTCAAAGCTTGTATTTTAACGAAGATGGTGATCTTACTCCTTCCTATTCTCAGGCAAGAAGGGTATTTGACGGTAAAATGGAACCCAATATCTTTGGTGGATTTGGCTGGGATGTCAACTGGAGAGGATTTGGCCTGACCATGTTCTTCGAATACAAACTCGGACACTATGTGTACATCATGGAAAGCCGCTACACCAGGAGCGACGGATTCAACTGGGGAAGCAACCAGAATGCTCAATTGCTTGATTACTGGAAGCAGCCCGGTGATGTGGTCCCCAACCCAAGACCAATGGTTAACAACTCCATGGGCGCCAATGAATGGGGTACTTCAAGATTCCTTGAAAGAGGTGATTACCTGAGGTTCAAAGATCTTACCCTCAGCTACAGCCTTCCAAGAAACCTGCTGCAGAATGCCAGAATTGATAATGCAAGGGTATTTTTCAATGCCGCTAACCTTTATACATGGCATGATGTGAGCTACTGGGATCCTGAAAGAGACGTAACCGGTGGTGGTTATATTATCTTCCCACTGGCGAAAACTTTCTCATTTGGTGTTGAATTAGGACTTTAAAACAATAAAATTATGAAAAATACAAGTAAATTCTTAATAGTATTTCTGATCGTATTTGGGATGACGGCCTGTGGAGATGACTTCCTGGATCGCCCCCCAATACTGGAAGAATCAAGAGAGCTGGTGCTGCAATCCTTCACGGGTATGAACAATGCCACCATAGGGTTGTATGCCGAGTTCTACCATAGTGCATGGTATGGTGCTGCTTTTCCTATTATTACCGATCTTAAAGGTGATAATTCCAAGTCAAGCCCCCTCTCATCCGGTCGTTACCAGCAAAACTACAACTGGAACCAGGATCCTTCACAAACCATGGGTGGCCTGTGGTTTCGTGCTTACAGGGCCATTACCAGTGCCAGCAATATCATCAATGCTGCTCCTGATGTAGATCTTCTTCCCGGACAGCAAGAGGCATGGGTTGACCACCTGGTGGCGGAAGCCAAGTTTGTAAGGGCTTTGGCCCATTTTGACCTGGTAAGGGTTTTTGCACAACCTTACACCTATCAGCCTAATAGCCTTGGTGTACCTGTTATCACTGTTACCCGAATTGGCACCCCTGCCCGTAATACTGTTGCAGAAGTGTATGAACAAATTGAATCGGATCTTACCGATGCAATTGCCATGTTCAGTGAAAATGCTACTGCTTTTTACAACACGCACAGGTCAGGAACTGTTAATCCCAAAGGGTTCTCTTCAAGGGATGCGGCCCGTGCCCTTATGGCCAGGGTAAAGCTTTACAAAGGTGACTATGCCGCTGCTGCACAATATGCTACACAGGTAATTGATGCAGGCTATACCTTGTATACTGCCGATAACTGGATGGATGCCTGGGGAACCGACGGTGCAAGTGAGATTGTTTTTGAGATCTTTGGTTCTACCGGTAACGGTAACTGGCCTTCATGGGAAGAAATCGGGTATCTTTATCATCCTGGTGGCGGTTATGGCGATGTTTGTGCTACCAATGCACATCTTGCCCTCTATGAGCCCAGTGATGTAAGGCTTGGTATCTTTGTTGAGCCTGCCAACCAGCAAGGTTTCTTCTGGCCCAGCAACAAATATCCCGGAAAGAATGACCCCAACAAGCGCGATAACAATATCCCCGTGTTGAGGCTTTCTGAAATGTACCTGATCCGTGCTGAAGCGCGTTTGAACGGTGCTACCGGAAGTGCTGCCGATGATCTCAATGCTATTCGTACCAGGAGAGGCCTGGATGCTATTTCCAATCCTACCATGGATGATATCTTTGATGAGAGAAGAAGAGAACTTGCCTTCGAAGGGCATATCTTATTTGACTATGCACGTTTGGGCAGAACCCTGGAAAGGGAAGATGAGGACAACCGTCTTACCGGTCCTACCACCATTCCTTTCCCAAGTCATCTCTGGGCCATGCCAATTCCCATTGGTGAAATGGAGGCGAACCCCAACATGGAACAAAACCCAGGTTACTAATTAAAAAAGAAAATGAAAATGAAAAGATTCAAATATTTATCCGCTTTAGTTTTTGCCGGGGTATTTCTTTTTGCTGCCTGCCAGAAAAACGAGCCCATCACCTTTATTGCTGAAAGTCATGCAGCATTTGAGGTAACTACTCAAACCGTTCAGGTTACCGATGAGATCTCTAGTGTAGAAGTATCAATTATGCTTGTTGGACCACAGGAAAACAGGTCTATCAATGTTAATTACGTGGTGCTTGAATCCGGAGAAATTGGTACCTCGGAGCATGAGACCAATGTTACAGAAGGTGTTGAGATAGGCAACCTCGACAAAACGGTTACCATCCCTGCAAACAGCAGCTTTGGTAAATTCAATGTAACTTTCAACCATGCCAATATCCAGGAAGGTCAGCAGTATAAGTTGCTGCTTGAACTTCAGGAAGGTGAGCTGAAAGTTTCTCCCGCTTACAACTC
The DNA here is from genome assembly GCA_007135645.1 of Bacteroidales bacterium. Taxonomy (GTDB): domain Bacteria; phylum Bacteroidota; class Bacteroidia; order Bacteroidales; family UBA7960; genus SKVR01. Next base: position 2,077 of record SLIL01000353.1, on the reverse strand, counting down.
AAAATTTGTTTTGATTTTCTCAAAATAAAATAAGCGTTAGCGATTCTCATATGATACCGGGGATGATGCACTGCCATCATCTCCGGTTTTTTGTATTTAATCCTGCAATTTTCTTTTTTACGGACAGGTAGTGATTTTTTGCCAATTAATAATTACATTTGCAATATATTTTTAATGATTTGAGTTATTCCGTGCAGTTAATAATAAAAACCGGTTCAAAACACACTTCTTTTCAACCAACAGTCTACACCTGCGGTTTTTGGCTGCCAAAAATTGTCTTACTTACCTAAAATCAAACACATGAGAAAATTAGTTACCATTTTAATTTTCATGGCATTCCTGTTTTCTGTAAACTCATGGAAGGCCAATGCCCAGTTTTTTGAAGTTGATACTGAGCAGATTCAACCTCAAACCGGCAAACAAGATCTTTATTACAATCCTGATGATCCCTTCAATGATCCTGAAAAGGTAAAAGAATGGTTTGAACGATTCCACAGAGGAGAGGGAAAAATTGTGGGCGGAGAAGATGTGGATATAGAAGATTATCCCTGGCAGGTTTCCCTGCAGCTTACACCTGCATTTGGCGGTGGGCATTTTTGTGGTGGTATTATCATTGATGCCGAGTGGGTTCTTACGGCATCCCACTGTCTTGTATGGGATGATTTTGATCTTACTCCTAACCATGTGCGTGTAAGAGCTGGTTTTACCGCTCAGAATCAACCGCAGCAGGGTAGTTTTTACAGTGTTGCTGAAGTAATTCTGCATCCGGATTACAACCCCGATGCCAGTGTCCCCCGTTTTGATATTGCATTGCTTCGGCTGGCCTCTCCCCTTGATCTTACCCATCCCGGGAAAAGACCGGTTGGGCTGGTTACCCAGGCCGATGCCGCAGAGGGTTTGACGGATCCCGGAACCATGGTGAAAGTATCAGGTTGGGGTGCGTTGTCTTCCGGAGGCCCTTCACCCAATATCCTTCAGGCCATAGAAGTTCCTATTGTACACGTTAGCAATACCAATTATTCTCCCGGAACCATCAGTGCGGATATGATCATTGCAGGTGCACCCGGGCAGGATGCTTGCCAGGGTGATAGCGGTGGCCCCATGGTTGTGCCCGATGGCAATGGATGGTACAAAGCTGCCGGAATAGTGAGCTTTGGGGTAGGATGCGGTTCGCCTGGATTTCCGGGTGTATATGCGCGGGTAAGCTTTTTTGAAGACTGGCTGGCCGAGCATATCGTATTCACTGACCCCAACCAGTTTTTTGTATGGCATCATGAGCAATTTGATGGTGGCGATATTCCCCAGGGATGGGTTAATGAGGTCATCTCAGGACCTACCAATTTCCCTGGTTGGGAATGGACCACTGAGGGAGCTGATTATGGAGGACAGTTAAACTCTACAACCGCCAGTAATGGTTATTTAATGGTTGATTCTGACGGCAACGGTTCGGCCGGCAACCCTGAAGAAGTCAATCTGATTACAGAAGCCTTTGATATGTCAGAACTGGCCGGCAATACAATATTCATGTCGGTTGAGCATCTTGCCCGTACCTTTGGCGCCGCTGAAGTAAGTATTTATGTGAGTGCTGATGATTTTGCAACACATACGCAGCTCTATCACTGGGCTGGTGCACCCCAGCATCAGACAAATGGTCCCAATCCGGTAGTCTCTGTGTTTGATATCACCGATGTTGCACAGGGACAATCCAATGTAAAGTTTAAGTTCAAGTGGGTTGGCAACTGGGACTACTGGTGGCTGGTAGATGATCTGAGGATTCTGGTGGAAAACCCACAGCTTGAGGTTCAGTTCAATGTTACCGATGGACAACAACCCATTGAAGGTGCCCTGGTTACAACCGGCTATGTGGATCAGGAGGCATTAACCAATGAAGATGGTGTTGCTTTCCTTACCCTGTATGAAGGAGACTATACCATTGAGGTAATAAAGGCGGGCTTTTTCCCCTTTGAAACGAATATAACGGTTACAGAAGATGGCCAGATCATAGATATTGATCTGGAAAAAATTCCTGCTCCTGAAATTCTTGTAAGTGTTGATCATATTGATGTTACCGTTCAGG
>SLIL01000365.1 GCA_007135645.1 Bacteroidales bacterium | reverse complement strand
TCCATTTGCACCATCTGTACCTCGTTCATGCTATTGGTAAATGCTACCAGCTCATCTTCAGTGGCTTCAATGTTCTCCTGCCCCATTTGCTGGCCCTGCATCAACATCTCGTTAAAACGGTCAATGGTGATGTTATTCTCTTCGATGGCTTCAACCATTTGCATCTGGCCTTCTTCCTGTATGGCCATAACCTGCACCACTGCACTCACAAACTTCTTCAGCTCCTGATCGGTATAGTCTGAAGGTAGTTCCTGTGGCTGAGGCTGAGTTGGGGGTACCATCTGGGCCATTACAGAAGTTGCCATAAAAATTACAAGTGAAAAAACAATTGACTTTTTGATAATTGCTGTTTTAAAAAACATAATAAAAAATTTTGATTGAAAAATAAATGAATTTCAAAGGTAAGCAATTTGGTTTGGGAGGCCAAAATGCTGTTCATAAAAAGAAAAAAAATGTGTAGGTTTGCCAACGAAATTAAACCGGATAAACTTGAGTAAATCAACCTCCAAAGCCGTTGAAACACCCCTGATGAAGCAGTATTACTCCATCAAGGGAAAACACCCCGAAGCACTTCTGCTTTTCAGGGTAGGTGATTTTTATGAAACTTTTGGTGAGGATGCCATAAAGACCTCCCAGATCCTGGGTATTGTGCTTACCCGTCGTGCCAACGGTGCAGCTTCCTATGTTGAACTGGCCGGTTTTCCCCATCATGCCCTGGATACCTATCTGCCCAAACTGGTAAGGGCAGGGCAAAAGGTTGCCATATGTGAACAGCTTGAGGATCCCAAACAGGCAAAAACCATTGTAAAGAGAGGTGTTACTGAGCTGGTTACCCCCGGGGTGGCATTCAGCGATAAAGTTCTGGAGCATAAGGAGAATAACTTCCTTGCCGGGATCCATATGCAGGGAAACAATTGCGGGATTGCATTCCTGGACGTATCGACCGGTGAATTTTATGCCGATCAGGGAAGCAGGGAATACATTGATAAACTTATTCAGAGTTTCAGGCCCAGCGAGATCGTGGTGCAGAAGAACCGCCTGCGCGAACTGCATGAAACTTTTCCCGGAAAATATTACACCTCAGGCCTGGAGGACTGGGTTTATACCCGCGAGTATGCCGATGACCTGCTGCTAAAGCATTTTGGGACCCTTTCCTACAAAGGATTTGGCATAGAAGAAATTGAGAACGGGATCATTGCTGCCGGTGCGGCCATGCACTACCTGGCCGAAACCCGCCATGATAAAGTACAGCACATCACAAAAATATCCCGCATTGATGAGAGCCGGTATGTGTGGCTGGATAAATTTACCATTCGCAACCTGGAATTAATCCATTCCATGAACGAGAATGCAACTTCCCTGCTGCAGGTGATTGATCATACCCTGTCGCCCATGGGGAGCCGTATGCTCAAAAGGTGGATCATTCTCCCCTTAAAGGACCGTGCATTGATTCAGGAGCGTCACCTGGTGGTTGAACATCTGTTTCGCCAGGAAGAATTGCGCGAAAATCTGGAGAAATACATCCGGCGCATAGGCGACCTGGAGCGCCTTATTTCAAGGGTTGCGGTAAACAAGATCAACCCCAGGGAAGTAGTGCAGGTGCAAAAAGCTCTTGAAGCCATTGAACCCATCAGGGAGCTATGCCTCCAAACCGACTGCGAACCTCTTAAGACTATTGGCGACAGGCTGAATCTTTGCATTCAGATCAGAGAACGTATTGCCCGTGAGATTGTCCCTGAACCTTCCACCCATGTTTCAAAAGGAAACGTGATTGCAAAGGGAGTGAGCCCCTTGCTGGATGAACTGAGGGAAATATCATTGAGTGGAAAAGATTACCTGGCACAAATGAGGCAAAGGGAAATTGACCGCACCGGAATCCCCAATATCAAGATCTCTTATAACAATGTGTTTGGTTACTACCTGGAGGTAACCAACACCCATAAAGACAAGGTGCCTGACGATTGGATCAGGAAGCAAACCCTTGTTAACAGCGAGCGTTATATTACCCCAGAGCTGAAGGAATATGAAGAAAAGATACTGGGTGCCGAGGAAAAGATACTTAAAGAAGAAGAGCGCGTCTTTCAGGAACTTATCGCCGCCCTTTCTGAGTATATTGAACCCATACAAACCAATGCGGGCATTATTGCCAGGCTGGATTGCCTGTTGTGCTTTGCCATGGTGGCCCGGCAATACAATTATGTAAAACCTGAGCTCAACGACTCTTTCAACCTTGAGATCAGCGGGGGCAGGCATCCGGTTATCGAGCAGCAACTGCCACCTGGCGAAGAATATGTGGCAAACGATGTTTTCCTGGATAATGAAAAGCAGCAGATCATCATTATTACCGGGCCCAATATGTCGGGTAAATCGGCACTGCTTCGCCAGACAGCCCTCATTGTGCTCATGGCCCAGATGGGCAGTTTTGTGCCAGCCGAGGGTGCAAAGCTGGGCTGGATCGATAAAATATTCACAAGGGTGGGGGCATCCGACAATATTTCTTCGGGCGAATCTACTTTTATGGTGGAGATGAATGAAACGGCCAGCATTTTGAACAACATCAGCAACCGCAGCCTTATTTTACTGGATGAGATCGGTCGGGGTACCAGCACCTACGATGGTATCAGCATAGCATGGGCCATAGCGGAGTTTTTGCATGAGCATCCGCTGTTTCGTGCCAAAACCTTATTTGCTACCCACTATCACGAGCTCAATGAAATGGCTTCATCTTTTGGCAGGATCAAAAACTACAATGTGTCTGTAAAGGAAATGCATAATACGGTGATCTTTCTGAGAAAACTCGTTGCCGGAGGCAGTGAGCACAGTTTTGGTATCCATGTGGCAAAAATGGCTGGAATGCCTAAAACAGTCATCAACCGTGCCAACGAAATCCTGGTGCAACTGGAAAAAAGCCATAGCCACGAAGAGCTGGCTGGCAAGTCCGGGGGCAAAAAAAAGCCGGCAAAGGGAAAAGACCAGTACCAGCTTAGTTTTATTCAGCTTGACGATCCGCTTTTGCTGCAGATCAAAGATGATATTTTAAATACCGACATCAACACCCTCACTCCGGTTGAGGCCCTGATGAAGTTGAATGAGATCAAGCGGTTGCTGGGAAAATAATCCCGGCAGCCCCGGCTCTGGTCACCTGATTTTTATCTCCTGTAACCCATTCTCTGCAACACTTCGTCGCTCAGATCATACCGCACATCTGAATAGATCATATTGCCACCGCCGGCCTTGTCAAATATAACGGCGTAGTTTCCACGTGTGGCAATTTCTTCAATGGCGGTATAGATCTGATCCTGTAAAGGTTTCACGAGTTCTTCCCTTTTCTTGAAAAGATCGCCATTGCGGCCAAATCGCTTCATCTGCAACTCTTTGGCTTCTCTTTCGCGGGCTATGATCTGCTCCTCGCGCTGGCGGCGCAAATCATCAGGCAGCAAAACCGATTCGGCCTGGTATTCACGGTACATTTGTTCTACTTCCGAAAACTTGGCCTCGATCTCTGTCTGCCATTGCTGCGACAACTGGTTCAGCTCCATCTGAGCTGCCTGGTATTCAGGAATGTTTTCGAGGATATACTCGGTGTCAATGTAAGCAAAGCGTTGTCCCAGAGCAGTAAAAACGCTCAAAAGGATAACAGCGGATATCAATGTGATTTTTTTCATAGGATTGATCTCTTTGATTTGTTAATGAATTCTTTTGCGTATAGCGTTTTGTGTTCGGTGATTTGTGTTCGGAGTTTAACCGAAACCCATCACCCGTCACCAACCTTAATCAATGGACTGACCAATGCTGAAGTGGAATCTGCCACCGTTGTCGCCGGGCCTGCCAGGAATTTCGTCAAAACCATATCCCCAGTCAAGTCCAAGTAATCCGAACATGGGCAGGAAGATACGCACACCAAAACCGGCCGATCTTTTCAGCTCAAAGGGGTTGAAATCCCTGAAGCTGGACCAGGCATCACCTGCTTCAGCAAAAGCGAGCGCATAAACTGTTGCCATGGGATTGAGAGATATCGGATACCGGAGTTCTGCGGTAAATTTATTGTAAACGTTACCACCCACAAAATTGTTCTGATTATCCATTGGGGTAAGGGAATTGTTGGCATAACCTCTCATGGCAATGATCTCGCGGCCGTCAATTTCCCAGCCCGATAAGCCGTCTCCACCCAGGTAGAATCTTTCAAAGGGAGACACCCCAATATCTTCATTATAATACCCCAGGAAGCCCATCCGGGTTCGCGCTGAAAGTATCAGGTTTCCAACAATGGGGGTGTACCAGCTGGTATTGAATTTCCATTTATGATATTCCAGGAATCTGAATTTCTCCTGATCTTCCATCTGGGAATAATCATTATCATTGAGCAACGAATAGGGTGGAGTGATTTGCAAACCCAATGATACTTCTGATCCTCTTCTTGGAAAAAGAGGTGCATCAATAGAGTTTCGTCCAAGTTCTATTCCGTAATTGATATTATTGGCGGTACCATCCCGAATAACAAAGCTGAGCCCTCCCACACGACTGAAATTGCTGATCTGGTATCGCTGATAATTAACCGACTGGCGCAGGTAGAAGAAGTCATCTGGTACATTAAGCCTTCTGGCCAACCCTACCGATGTACCAATGATGCTGTAGAACCCATGCTGCGGGCTGCTGCGGGGGTAATTATTCCGCATGGTGGTCTGGAATAACGATACGCTAAAGGCATTACGTCTTTTACCTCCCAGCCAGGGCTCCATAAACGACATGCTGTAGGAAACATAGCCCCTTCCGTATGTTTGCCCCCTGAGCGAAAGACGTTGCCCGTCGCCGCTGGGCAGAGGCCGCCATGCATCTTTTTTAAAGAAATTGCGGGTAGAGAAATTGTTGAACGACAAACCAAGCGTACCGATGATGCGTCCTGCACCCCATCCCCCGGACAGCTCGATCTGGTCTGAAGAGGTTTCTTCTACGATATACTCCAGGTCTACTGTTCCGTCAGCCGGGTTGGGAGTAGGTATTACGTCAATTTTTTCCTGATCGAAATACCCCAGCTGTATGATCTCCCGCTGACTTCTTATGATATCACTACGGCTGAAAAGTTGTCCGGGACGGGTCCTGATCTCACGCAGGATCACATGGTCGTTGGTTTTGGTATTGCCACTGATGGTTACACGGTTTATCTCGGCTTGCTGCCCTTCGTATATGCGTAGTTCGAGGTCAATGGAGTCGTTGCTTACATTTACCTCTATAGGGGTAATGCTGAAGAAGAGATACCCGTCGTCCAGGTAAAGTGAGCTGATGTCCATCCCTTCCATATTCATAAAGAGGTTTCTTTCCAGAAGTTTCTGGTTGTAGATATCTCCTTTCCTGATTCCCAGCACTTCGGTAAGCAACTCATCGGGATATACCGTGTTGCCCACCCAGTTGATATCACGGAAGAAATAGGTTGGACCCTCATCGATCCAGAGCTCTACCTTGATGCGGTTTTCTTCCACAAAATACATGGAATCCCTAAGGATAACCGCATCTCTTTTGCCAACTTCATTGTAACGGTCTATAATATTCTGTTTATCTTCAAGGAATTCTTCCTCAATAAATTTTGATGAATTGAACAGGAAGCGGAGGCTCCTTTCCCTGGTGTTTTTCATCAGTCTTTTGATCTGCCGGTCGCTCAAAACCTCATTCCCGTGTATGATCACTTCCCTGATCCTTGTCCTGTCGCCCCTGTCCACGTCAAACTCAAGGATAAGACTGTTGGTACGAAGGGTGTCAACGATCTGGGTGATCTCTACATCCGGTTTAAGGAACCCTTTATCAATGTAATAGTCTTCTATAATGGTTCTCGCCCTGAAAAGCATATTTTCTGTTACAACATCACCGCGGATGAGGTTGAGTTTTTCGGTAAGCTTGTTGGCATCCGACCTTCTGGCACCTCTGAATTCAAACCTTGAAAGCCTTGGTCTTTCCTTCAGTTTGATCTCAAGAAAGATCATATCGTCCTGAATGGAAGTTGCGCCAATTGATACATCAGTAAAGAGACCTTGCCTCCAGATGTTTTCAATTGCCCGGGCTATATCTTCGCCAGGTACAACAATGCGGTCGCCCACATTGAGCTGGCTGACCATGACCACCACATTATGGTCCATGAAGTTGACTCCTGTAACGGAGATGCCACCAATGACATATTCACGGGGGTTGTTGTAATCAATATTTATCTGGTCTCCCGTAAGAACGGTTTGCTGCGAGTGGAGCAATGAGGGGTTGATCCAGAATGATAATGCAAATAAAAGCGTGAAAAAGAATGCTGAAATTTTTTTTGACATTGTCAGGGTTTGTTTTATTGGTATGAATGGTTGTTTTTCATGGTTAATCAAAGCAGCACAACTCTCAGGTTTTTCCAAAACGCCGCTCCCTCCTCTGGTAATCCAGTACTGCCTGGTAGAAATGCTTTTTCCTGAAATCGGGCCATAGCACGGGGGTGAAATAAAGCTCGCTGTATGCAATCTGCCAGAGCAGGAAATTGCTGATGCGAAGCTCGCCACTGGTTCTGATAAGCAGGTCAGGGTCGGGTGTGCCATTGGTTTGAAGATGTTTCTGGAAAAGTTGTTTGTTGATGTCTTCAGGGTTGAGTTTGTTTTCCTTTACCTGTGATGCAATGTTTTTTACGGCGTTTAAGATCTCCCACTGGGAGCTGTAACTCAGAGCAACGGTAACCTTAAGCCGGGTGTTGTTTTTTGTGGTTTCAATGGCCTCATTGAGCTCTTTGATACAATCCTGGGGAAGCGAATCGATGTCGCCGATAGCGGCAAGTTTTACTCCTTTTTCGAGCAATTCGGGGGTTTCGTTTTTTATGGCCTGTACCAGTAAACTCATCAGTGTATCCACCTCCATCTTGGGGCGGCACCAGTTTTCGGTAGAGAAGGCATAGAATGTAAGATTAGGGATCCCCAGCTCACCTGCGGCTTCAACTGTTTCCCTTACTGCTTTGATACCGTTCTCATGTCCGAAAATGCGCTCTTTGCCTCTTTGTTTGGCCCAGCGCCCATTTCCATCCATGATGATGGCTATATGTTTGGGTAACTTATTTTTATTGATATTTTCTTTGAAATCCATTGTAAATTAGTCAGTTGCTCTTCTGGAAAAATAGGCACAAATTTCTCAAAATGTTTTAACAAATAAAAGTAAAATGCCAAAGTTTATGAAAAATTAATTGTAAGCCGGGCATCGTTGCAAATTTAAGTCTTTTATCCTGATAGTGAGTGTGATACCAGCAAAAGCATACCAGTCATTTACATTGGGGTTGCCTCTCTGGAATCCGGCATTCTGTCCTCTGTTTTCAAGGGAACGGTCATAAAGTTCCAGTGCAATGGGGTTGCCCTCAAATACTGCAGCATCAGGATAAGTTGTACTGATATCATCCAGATAATCGGTCCCGGTTCTTCGGAGTCCCCATTCAAATGCTCCGGTAAATTGCCTGGTTATATTAAACTTGTAGCCTATTCCGAAAAGAAAATTGTGCGATGTGGTGCTGTAAGGGCTTTCCTGACCCTCAGTGCGCAAAGGTCTGAGGTTGTACCATGTCCCGTCAATCTCCGCCTGGGGGTTAAACCTGAAAATCCCTCCCCCTGCAAAAATGTATGGGGTGGAAGGCGTATCCAGGTCGCCGGGAGTAAACATAAGAAAGTTCACCTCTCCCTGTAAGCTTAACTCAAAAATATTGGACCTGAAATGCAAATTTCTGTTTGTGTTGTATTGTACAATATCATCATCTCCTGCCACATTGCCCCAGATTCCATTGACTCGTAAAGCAAGGTTTTCATTGATGTTGAAGCGGTAAAGCCCCCCTGCAGCCATGCGCGTCATGGCAAACTGCCTGGAAGGGTTCAGGTCGCCGATATAATAAGACCCGCCGAAAAGGAAACCAATTTCGCTTCGCTGACCCTCAGCGGTTTTGGCTGAGAACAGCGTAATGATGAGGGAGAATATCAAAAGATATCTGAAGGGAAAAGACTTTCCGTATGCAGGGTGTTTAAATGTTTTACTGACCAATGAATTACTGTGTTTTTGCAAAGTTATATGATTGCTTTTATTACAATGATTATTTCGAAGTGAAAACGACAGGAAAGATAAAATATTTTGTTTCTATGTACATTAAAGGGGCAGTGAATCAGAATTCATTTCAGAAACGCAATAATCCAAAAGGTCGTCTGAAATCAGGGATCCTGTAATGCACGGTGACAAATGCAAACATATACGCATCCGTGTTATAAGGGTTCCCTCTTTGTTGTCCGGGAGCAGTAACGCTTTTAGATAGATTGTTGTTGGTGGGATTTGAGAAATGCTCAGCCAGGGCAATGCGGGCAGGATCTTCAAATATCTCGTAATAAATGGCCGGGTCAACATAGGTTTTGCTTACATCATCAATATAGTCGGTAAAGGTTTTTCTGAATCCATACCTGAGTCCTACAGCCAGATCGCGGTTGATATGCACCTTTGCGCCGAGGCCAAAAGGAATGGCAAAAGATATTCTTGAGTATTCGTTTCGTGTTGGGAAATATCCTTGTCCTTCGGTACGAAGGGGCTTCAGGTTGTACCATCCGTTGGAGGGTAACTGATCTGCAGGGATGGTACCCAGATAGTTATCAGCATCAAAGTATGCCTGGGGATTAAAGAAAAAGCCTGCTACTCCGGCAAAAATATACCCTGAAAAGCCCAGTCCCCTCCCAAAACCTGAACTGGTAACCAACCTGAACTGACTTCCCTGCCTCTGAAACCGTATCAAAGTAAGTTCTGCTGTACTTGAAAGTTCTAATATGGGCGACCTGAAATGGATATTTCTGTTGTTTCGAAAAGGTTCATCGGTAAAGCTATCGTCACCATACACATATCCGAAAGTCAGGTTGCCGGTAACGCCAAGGTTTTCATAGAATAAATAACGGTATCCTGCAGTAAAAGAAGGTCTTACGGCCGCGAAATCAAAGTCGCGCATCCCCTGTGTTCCGGTTTGATCGGCTCCTCCAAGATCGCCCATAAATCCAGATACCCCCATGCCAAAACTCACCTGGTGCCGGTCTCTTGTCCAACGTTGCGAAAAAGCATCCTGGAGCGAAAAAAGAAGGATAAGGAATAAAACAGGCAAATACCTCATAAATGCGGTTTTAGTTTTTGATGCTTTTACCTTTAGATATAACAGTAAATTCGTAAATATTACAACCTGCAAATGTAGCTAAATTACAAAATATGTACGGTGTATTTTACCTGTTTTTTCAAGTTTTTTCATCTGTTTATAATTTTATTAATTTGGTCAGATGGAGCTCGCCAACGATATACTTACTTTG
>SLIL01000392.1 GCA_007135645.1 Bacteroidales bacterium | reverse complement strand
AATGTAAAACTTCTGGTTGATAAACAATCCAGGCGTATTTTAGGCGGGCAAATTGTTGGTTTTAATGGTGCTGCCAAGCGTATCGACACCATAGTTACGGCAATTACTGCAGGAATGACAGCACAGCAGCTCATGGATCTTGATCTGGCATACGCCCCGCCATTCTCTACCGTATGGGACCCTGTGCAAATTGCTGCAAGAAAATTTGTTTAATGACATTAAACTGGGTGTAACGATATCGCTTTAATCAATAATCATGGCCGAGATAACTGATTCAAAATCAAGTGCATCATGTTGAGGTTGAATAGATTGTAGAATAAACTTTTAAAACAGAAAGATATGAGTGAACATAATGGTGCAATGATGCAATATTTTCATTGGTACACTCCTGCTGATGGAAGTTTGTGGAAACAACTGGCTGAGAAAGCCGAACAACTTGCCGAAGCCGGCATAACTTCCCTGTGGCTTCCACCTGCCTACAAAGGAGCTTCCGGGGGGCATGATGTGGGGTATGGGGTTTACGACCTTTTTGACCTGGGGGAGTTTGATCAGAAAGGTTCTGTGCGCACCAAATACGGAACACGCGATGAGTACCTGGCAGCTATCAAGGCAGTGCAAAAGGCAGGCATGCGGGTGTATGCTGATGTTGTTTTCAATCATAAACTGGGTGCTGATGAAACAGAGGAGTTTAAAGCTAAGCCCTTTAATCCCCAAAACAGGCATGAGCCCATTGGTGAAATGCAAACCATTAAGGCCTGGACACACTTTAACTTCCCGGGTCGAAATAACAAGTACTCAGAACTAAAATGGCATTGGTGGCATTTCAATGCAGCCGATTATAATGCGCTCGATGATCAAACAGATGCCATTTATTTGTTTGAAGGAAAAACCTTTGATGACAGCGTAGATCTAAGTAAGGGGAATTTTGATTACCTGATGGGATGTAATCTTGATATTAACAACCCGGATGTTCAAAAAGAACTTTTCTATTGGGGCGAATGGTACCTGGAAACCACCGGAGTTGATGGTTTCCGTTTTGATGCCACCAAACATGTAAAATCCGATTTTTTTCTCCACTGGCTCAACCATGTTCGCCAACACAGCAGCAAAAAACTTTTTGCCGTGGGCGAATACTGGTCTGGAAACAGCGAAGCTTTAAAGCATTTCCTTAAGGTTACCGACGGAAACATGATGCTCTTCGACGTGAACCTGCACTATAATTTTGCAAGGGCCGGAAAACAGGGCAAAAACTATAATATGCAAACCATTTTTGATAATACGCTTGTAAAAGACCATCCCACCCTTGCAGTAACCCTGGTGAGCAATCATGATACCCAACCCCTGCAATCCCTGGAGTCAGTGGTGGAGAGTTGGTTTAAACCGCTGGCCTATGCACTGATCCTGCTGCGCAAAGACGGCTACCCCTGTATTTTTGCAGCTGACTACGATGGGGCAAACTACAAGGATAAAGGCAAAGATGGCAATGAATACGAAATTCATATGCCCAGTCATAAATGGATGATTGATAACTTTTTAAAGACCCGCAGAGATCGTGCATGGGGTGAGCAGTATGACTATTTTGACCACCCAAACTGTGTGGGCTGGACACGCACAGGAAATGAGGAACATCCCGGGGGTATGGCAGTGTTGCTAAGCAATGGCGAAGATGGTAAAAAACACATGGAAACAGGATCGCCCAATACCACCTATTTCGACATTACTGAACATATCAACGAAACCATAGAAACGAACCATGAGGGATGGGGTGAATTTCGTTGTAAAGCAGGGTCTGTATCGGTATGGGTGCCAAAGTAAACAGGGGTTAAGCTGTCATTAAACGGGTGTAAATTAATATTTTCTAACTACAGCGGCCATGCCCACATGATCAGCGGCACACCAATAACCACAATAATGATCTCAAGGGGCAGTCCCATACGCCAGTAATCGGTGAACTTGTACCCGCCTGGCCCCATCACCAGGGTGTTGGACTGATGTCCGATAGGTGTAAGGAAGGCACAGGAAGCGCCTATGGCAACGGCCATTAAGAAAGGATCAACGGAATAACCCAATCCTTTGGCCACACTTATGGCAATGGGGGCCATCAAAACAACAGTGGCTGCATTGTTGATAATATCGGATAAAAACATGGTGAACACCAGAATGATAGCAAGTAATGCCCAGGGCGGAAGCTCTTTGCCCAATTCTGCAACGGTTTGGGCAATCAGTCCAGCCCCTCCGCTGGTTTCCAGGGCTGCCCCAACAGGTATCATGGCACCAAGCAATACAATCACTGGCCAGTCGATACTGCGATAAAACTCTTTTACAGGCAAAATCCCGGTAAGGATCATTACAATGGCAGCCATGGTAAAAGCCACCTGAACGGGTAATAATCCTGCCACTACCAATGCAATAGCTGCAAAGAAGATTCCAAGGGCAAGGGGGATTTTGGTTTCGTAACCCAGTCGTAAGCCACGGCGGGCCAGAGGCAGGCAACCCATTGAAGTCATCGTATCAAACATCAGGTGCTCGCGACCCTGCAGCAGTAAAACATCACCTGTTCTGAAAATCACATGATCAAGACGGCGACGGATTTGATGCTGGCGGCGTGCCACGGCAAGTAAATTTATTCCGTAGCGGCTGCGCATCCTGAGCGATGCAGCTGTCTGGCCTATTAATGGTGAATCAGCCATCACAATAGCTTCATTGACGGCAATTTTATCGGACCCAACAGCATCTTTCCGGATTTTTTTCCCGCCTACCAATGCAACACCAGTATCATCCATAAATGTTTTCAACCCCTCTGTATCGGTTTCAATGATCAGGATATCCTTTGAAAGCAGTATCTCATCTGTATCGGGAGCATGGATGCGCTTTCCTGATCTTACCAGTCCAAGAATCTGAAAGTCTGCTTTTGACATTTCTGAAAGCTCCTCAATGGTTACATTTTTGGCTTTTGATTCATTGGTTACAGTTACCTCTGTGATATAATCGTCAATGTCAAAAAGTTCGGAATCCGATTTTTTAGCTACTCTTTTTGGCAGCAATCGCCAGCCAATAAGAGTGATAAAAGCAATTCCTGCCAGGGCAACAACCACACCTACAGGTGCAAAAGCAAACATCCCGAAGGGCTCTCCAAATTCATCACCACGAAAAGTTGCAATGATGATATTGGGCGGGGTTCCAATGAGGGTGGTCATTCCTCCAAGCAGTGAAGCAAAGGCTATGGGCATCAGGATCAGCGAAGGCGGGTTTCCGCTCTTGCGGGCAAGGTGTATGGCTATGGGCATCATAATGGCTAGCGCACCCACATTATTCATAAAGGCTGATGCCACGGCCACAAGCATGGAGAGCGCAAAGATCTGCAGCAGCAGATTAGAGCCCAGCTTCATCACCCATTTACCGAGTAAATCTACAACACCAGAAAATTCCAGTGCTTTTCCTATCACCAGCACTGCTGCCACTGTTATAACTGCCGGGTGTCCAAAACCCAGGAAAGCCTTTTCGGGCTCAATAACACCAAAAATAAGCAGGATACTCAAAGAGATCAGTGCAACAAAATCATGACGTATGCGGCCCCAGGCAAACAGAAAAAGGGCAAGGATAAGTACTCCGAAAACTATATGATGATCCATGAATCTTGGGGTTTATGCAAAAACTTTGTTTGTAAAACTGCTCAAAATTAGATAAAAATTGATTGATTTAAACTCGGTTAAATTAAAGTTGTTGAAAGGGGAGTAGTAGAACTATTTGAGATAATTGAGTTTCTTGCTTTTAATGTGTCAGAAATTCATGTAAAGCCCTGGAGAACTTTTCTGTGCGCAAATATCCAAATGATTTGTGAGGGTTAGGCACTCCGTCTTCACTGATATAGTCATTTGCAACAGCAAAATCCCTTGGTTTAATGGCATTCTCATTGAACTTAAATTTTCGCGAAAGCTTATAACTCAAAGTTATTTTATCCAGCACATCAGAAAAGTTAAGCCAGTTTCCTTGTATACCAGGTGGTGTTACCATCTCTCTCCTGCCACTGGGCTTGTTTTTATATTGTGATGCAATTTTGCTTATGACCAGGGGCAAACCCAATGGTGAGCCAATAGTGATAAGGGTATGAACTTTGGATTCCGGTGCAAAAAAACTTAATACATCAAAGGCGATAATTGATCCCATGGAGTG
The DNA here is from genome assembly GCA_007135645.1 of Bacteroidales bacterium. Lineage (GTDB taxonomy): Bacteria > Bacteroidota > Bacteroidia > Bacteroidales > UBA7960 > SKVR01. The sequence continues at coordinate 5,183 of SLIL01000392.1, read as the reverse complement.
GGCAATAAGAAATAATTCATCATTCTCATGTTCTTTCAGGGCATTAGATAGTCGTTGTTTGATAAGTTCCTTCTTTTTACATTCTTCAGGATCTTCGTTTTCACATGCATCCTTGTAATAAATATCCAGATCGGTAAAGTACCTGCGGATAATATAATCCGGTATGAAAGAATACCTTAGCGTAAAATCTTCATTGAGAAATATCCTGTGAAGTTTTTTGCCTAAAAATCGTACAATCTTTTTTCTTACCCTGTAGCTTTTGCGTTCAAAGTCGGGTGGGGCACTGGTGTATTTTTCATCAATGAAATAAGGATCATCTGGATCTTCTATCGTTTTGTTCAAAGGTTGCGGATATAGAATATCAGCCCAGTATACCATTTTAAATTCCGGCAGTTTTGTTTTAAACCCCTGCCTTTCAAGTCCCTCTTCCATAGAAAGTTTCCACCATTTACTCAAAGTATCTTTGTCAGGTTTGTTCCCCAGTCCATGAATTCCCAAAATTATGCGCGCCATAGCCTTGAAATTGATTCTACATTAGATTTTATCTTTGATTTTTTCTGCCATCCAGGCTGCTTTGTCGGTAGTTACGTATTCAACTCCCCACTTTAGTAAGGTAAGTGCCCGGTCCGGATCATTCACTGTCCAGGTGTAAATTGGGTAGCCTTCAGATGTTAGCTTTTCAATAAACTTCTTATTAAAAAAGCGTGTATTGCCAATATTTACCCCATCAAGGTTGTATCTCCTGAGCTTTTTTAGCACGGCCCCTGGATTGGTTCCTGAAAGATACTGAAGCAAGACAGGCATAGATGTAAACAGCCATAACATTTTGTATTCCGGCATCATTTGTTTGGCTCTGGCAAGGGTTTGCAGGTTAAAGGCAATAATCTCAATCTGGCCTTTGCGTAAGCCACTATTTCTGGTGTCATATTTCAGCTTATCCAGTATCCTGGAATCGCTTTTGATTTCTATAATCAGCTTCCCTTTCTCAGGAACACTTGCCAAAACTTCCTTCAGCGTTGGGATTTTTTCACCAGACCATTTCTTTCCTTTCCATGAACCGGCATCAAGCTTTTGCAGCTCTTCTATACCTGATTTACTGACTACCAGTTTTTTGCCGGTAGTACGCAAAGTGTCCTTGTCGTGTATCACACAAATTTCATTATCGGCAGTAAGATGTACATCCACCTCAACAGCCTTTAGCCCTCTTTCCCAGGCCAGCTTTATTGCAGCAATTGTGTTTTCCGGTGCATCGTGGGATTCGCCCCTGTGCGCAATGAATAGTTTTTCCGGTTGTTTTATAAAGTATACCCCTGATTCATTATTCATAAGATTGATGTTAGTTAATCCTGCTTTGATATATTAAGCTGTTTTTTATAATCTTACCCCGAAGGGTGTAAGGAAAACAAATTGAACATCAAATGCTACAATAATTAATCTGGCAAAAGGTTGTTAATCCATGATTTACCGCGTAACTGTGTTGTTATTGTAGCAGTTGAAAAATGTACTCTTTAATTTTTACCGTTTAGCAATTACACTTTAAATCATAATGAGTCAAAGTAGAATTAAATAAGAAAAAAATTAATGGATAATCTGGAATCATGTTCTTACAGCATGATAAAGGTAGGGATTTACCCTAAGCAATCAGCACATGATCACGACCTTGTTTATGGTATTTAATGACCTGTTTACTAAACAAGCTTCTCTGTATGTTTAACAAAATTTAATGACGTAAATCTACGTCATCATTCAAAAATGACGTAATTTTGCGTCATGATTTTAAGATAAATACTATGACAACAACAAAAACTGATTTATTTTCACCCGAATTGCAGCATAAGGCCCGGTTATTCAAAGCATTGGCTCATCCGGCCAGGTTGGCCATTTTGCAATACCTGGCAGAGATCAAATGCTGTATTACAGGCAATATTGCCGAAGAGATCCCCTTGGGCCGAACCACCGTAAACCAGCATCTTAAAGAATTGAAGGAAGCTGATCTGATTCGGGGCACCGTTGAAGGAGCAAAGACCAACTATTGCCTCAATGCCCAGGCTATAGAAGACTTGCGCCGCGAGTCTGATGCCTTTTTATCGGGTATCGATGTAGGTAAAAACTTTTGTTAGCATATTTACCCCAACAACCCAATCCCGCTTTCTTTCAGTCGCGGGATCTTCGCTTCGCTTCGATAACCCAACAACCCAATAACCCAATAACTCAATAACAAAATAACCCAATACCTCATGAAAATCCTCATCCTATGCACCGGAAATTCCTGCCGTAGCCAGATGGCACATGGCTTTATGGAATCCTTTGATAAAAGAATGACCGTTTGTTCGGCCGGAACAGAAGCCTCCGGAAAGCTCAACCAGAAGGCGGTTGCTGCCATGAAAGAAATTGGTATCGACATCAGCCAGAACACCTCTGATTCTGTAGATAAATACCTGGATCAGGAGTGGGATTATGTGATCACCGTATGTGGTGGTGCCAATGAAAACTGCCCCGCTTTCCTTGGAAAGGTTAAAAAACGGCTCCATATCGGGTTTGATGACCCTTCTCATGTTATTGGCACAGAAGAATATATCTGGAGTGAGTTTATCAGGGTACGTGACGAAATTAAAGAAGGTTTTTACAAGCTTTATAAGGAAGAAATTGAATCACAGCTGTAATACTAAAACCGCAACGGACGCTAAGCTAATCCTTTGCGCTCCTTGCGGTTAAAAAACTTCAAAAAGACCTCACCATGACAGATCCAATCAAAAAAACAGTATTTCCCGATCAGCCAAAGAAAACCATTGGTTTATTCGAAAAGTATCTCACCGTGTGGGTTGCACTGGGCATCCTTGCAGGAATTGCTATCGGCCATTTCGTGGGAGATGGCATTGAAGTGATCAGCAGTATGGAAATTGCAAGGGTAAACATTCCTGTGGCTATTCTTATCTGGCTGATGATCTATCCCATGATGCTTCAGGTTGATTTTGGCAGCATCAAGAAAATAGGCAAGAAGCCCAAGGGGGTCGTCTGGACCCTGATCATTAACTGGGCCATCAAACCCTTTACCATGGCTTTTTTTGCATGGATATTTTTTGATAAACTTTATTCAGCCTGGATAGATCCTTCCCTAGCAGGGGAATACATTGCCGGGGCCATAATCCTGGGGGCCGCGCCATGCACAGCTATGGTATTTGTATGGTCTTACCTAACCGATGGCGATCCCAACTACACCCTGGTGCAGGTATCGGTAAACGATCTTATTATTCTTGTGTTGTTTATCCCTATTGTAGGTCTGTTGCTGGGTATTACCGATGTCATTATCCCCTACGACACCCTGGTGGCCAGTGTGGTGATCTTTGTGGTAGTTCCCCTGGTGGCGGGAGTTATCACTCAGCGCATCCTGCTTCGCAGCCATGGCATAAAGTGGTTTAAGGATGTTTTTCTTCCAAAGCTCAAGCCAGTAAGTATTATAGCTCTGCTGGTTACCCTTGTATTATTATTCGCTTTTCAGGGGCAAAATATTCTTAATAACCCTCTAATCATTCTCCTGGCAGCGGTACCATTGGTTATTCAAACCTATTTTATATTTTTTGTGGCATGGTTTGGCGGTAAGAAGTTAAAGCTCAAACATGCCGTATGTGCCCCGGCTGCCATGATCGGTGCCAGCAACTTCTTTGAACTGGCTGTTGCGGTGGCCATTGCCTTGTTTGGTCTGCAATCGCCTGCGGCATTGGTAACCGTGGTGGGTGTGCTGGTAGAGGTGCCGGTTATGCTTTCGCTTGTGGCGTTTGCTAACCGGAATAAGTATTGATAATAAAGAATCAGTTTGATAAAAACCTAAAAAACCGTTGAGCTTCTGCCCAACGGTTTTTTTATTTTAAATTTTTCCGGGTTTTATCTTGCCGATAACCATCCCGGCAATACGTTCTCTTTAAAATCCTGTTTCATTTGCCGTTGCCTGTCCATATCAAGTCCAATTGCTTCCTGCGCCCTTGCCTTGGTAGTGATGTCAGGGATATCAAAGGGAAACTCTTCTCCGTATCTGGCAAATATGGTGGCCAGGATAATCCTGGCTTCCTGGCTTTTCTGGATGGATGTTCCCAGTACCCTTAGTGCCTCATTGGGTGAGTGAATGCCATAACCATTGGCTGCAGCTACCCAGTCCCAGCGCCATTGCGCATGGCGGATCAGTTGAAGCACATCCTGCATCTCCTGCTCAGTTGCACCGATATCCCATGCTCTCCCTGCTTCAAAGTGCAGTCTTGCAAGGTTTTTCTCTACAATGCGGCGGAGCTCAGAAATTTTATCCTGGCGCTCATACACATTGGCCAGCAAGGTGGCTTCACTTTCCCGGTGACATACCTGGCAAGTAGCTTCGATATTTTGCAATGGGCTTGTGATATGATGATTGGTAAACTTGATGCCCCCTTCGCGTTTGTAGGGCATATGGCAGTCAGCACAACTTACCCCTCTCTGTGCATGAATACCGGTTTTATACAGTTCATAATCAGGGTGCTGGGCCTTCAGCATGGGAGCACGGCTGATGCTGTGTACCCAGTCTACGTGGCCTACACTGTCTTTATAGGCTTCCATGTTTTCTGCAGAATACCCTTTGTCCCATGGGAAGATCAGGTAGTTGTTCTCTCCAAAGTAATATTCCACATGGCACTGGGCACACACAAGCGATCTCATTTCCTGCAGGGTAGCTTTTTCTATGTCAATGCCCTGGCGGGCAAATGCTTCAGCCAGTGCAGGACGGGTAATCCGGAGATTCATCGTGCGTGGATCGTGGCAGTCCTGGCAGCCAATATGGTTTTGAACTTCGGGCCCCAGATCAGTGAGGGTTCCTGCATAATACTCCGCAACGCCCATTTCATGCATCAACCGCGGAACATCGGTGCTTTTGCATGTCCAGCATGTTGCAGGCATGGGCCCTGTTGTCCGCAGCGAATTACGCACATCGTCAACGGAATAATAGTGGCCGCGCCCCTGGTTATAATCGCGCGAGAACGGATATCCTGCCCACATGACCACAAGCTCGGGGTACTGCTCCAGGTAGTCTATCATCACCGAGCCGGCATATTTGCTCCTGAAGGTAGTGTCGGCAGTACGCATATAGCTTTGATACTGCCTTGGGAAATTTGCCCCCCACACTGCATTGTCAGGTTCCCATTCCGGAATCTCGCTTACCATTT
>SLIL01000030.1 GCA_007135645.1 Bacteroidales bacterium | reverse complement strand
TGCCATAATCTTCATCGTTGGGCACAGCAGTAATACTGTATACATTGATGGCGAAGTTTGCCGTAAGCGTGCGCTCCCCTTCTGCTGTGAAAGTATAAACGGACTCCGTTGAAACTTCCTGGTCAGCTTCGGTCCAGTTTAAAAAATGATAGCCGGTATTAGGAGCTGCGGTGAGGATGACCTCCTGGAAATGTTCGTAGTCTCCTGCCCCGGTTACGATACCATAATCTTCATCATTAGGCTGGGCAGCAATGGTATAGACATTGATGGCGAAGTTTGCCGTAAGCGTGCGCTCCCCTTCTGCTGTGAAAGTGTAAACGGTATCCGTTGAAACTTCCTGTCCGTCTTCAGTCCAGTTTAAAAAATGGTAGCCGGTATGGGGTGTGGCAGTGAGGGTAACTTCGGCAAAGTGCTCATAGTCCCCTGCACCGGAAACTGTACCATAATCAGAATGGTTGGGTACGGCTGCTATAGAGTAAACAAATATTGAAAATTGAGCATGAATAGTAAAATTCTCCATAACATTTGAAAAACTATAACTTTCAACAGCTCCTGCACTTTGATCATTGACCATCACATCGTCAATATAATAACCATCGCCAGGGACAATAGCAAAGGAAAGGTCATCACCCGGTGCCACTGCAATCAACCCCTGAGGAATAATGGTTCCTCCGGCCGTTGAAGTGGCGAGTATTGCGTGAGCAGTAAAAACATTAACAGGTTGCGACCAGTCGCTTACATACTCACCACAAACTGCCCGTATATAGATCTCATTTTCAACCCCTGGTATTATTCCGACAAGGTTAAAAGGCCTTGAAACCAGTCCCTGAACAAGATTTCCTTCCTGATCAGGATCAAAACCAACGGGTCCAAAAGAGATATCCCACTGCGTTTCGAGACTTTGCGTGGTCCAGTCAAGCAAAACAGACTGAGCCTGGATATCCAGCGTCATTAGATCCAATGGAGGGACTGGATCACAGTAAACTGTTAAAATAAACTCATTCTGCGTATTTGTAATGCTGATAGTGTCCACCAGGGTGGTGTAGTTTTCTTTGGATAATTCCACTATATAATCGGTTTTAAACACATTGTACAACATGATAACCCCTGAAGTGGTAGTAGTTCTCACAAACTGTTGCGCATAGCTATCGTCCAGTCCGCTCATGCTGAAATCAATACCTGCATTGCTTTCTGCACCCATTAGTTCACAAAGAATGTTTACCTGGATGAACCTGTTCAGCTTAATCGTGGACGATTTCACCATTTCACTTTCCCACTCGCTGTATATGGCTTTTACGGCATACTGATAGTTGCCATCAGGAAAGAGTTTAAGATCATCGGTATAATGATTTGAATCCCATTGCTGCTGTATTGCCGACCAGGTGCCGTTGTTGAATCTTCTGTAAAGTTTATAGTGGAGAAAGCCTTCGTCTTCGGGTTCTGTTTGCTGCGGCCCTTGCCATGAAACATGAATCGTATAAACATCCTGTACCTGGGCTGTCAGGTTATAGGGTTCGGGAGAAGCCATCACACCCGGGCTGTTACTCAATTCACCGCGGTTTTGGGCTTCATCTTCAGCTACAACAGAAAAATAGATCAACTCATGGTGTTCGATCCCCGGGATATTGATCAAATTAATAACTACAGAATCCACCATACCTGCTTCCGATGGATAAGGCAGGGGATCACTGACCCATTCAACCCTTTCGGAGCGTATGTAAACCTCTTTTTCAACAATAGGGTTAAAAGCATACCTGATATCATACCGGTAAGCTTTTCCCACATCGCCATCATTGCCTGTGGCAGTCCAGCGCAGCTTTGCTATGTTTCCGGGCAGGCGCTCAGCAGTAAGGTCTTCAATTTTACCCGGTGGGATGATATCAGCATCCTGTTGATTAACATTGTAAAAAGCCATGGCCTCCATGGTTTCATTCTTCCAGGTATAGGATGCCATAATGGTATCGCCATCCACAACCTCAACAACTGAGTGGTTTTTTGCCGAAACATAAAATTGCCCGATATACTCAAATTCATTGACCTTGCGGGCAGTTACGGTCGTTTGTATATTGGTCCGGAGATTGGTGATAACGATATCCTGCGTGGGCTCCTTCGCATGAAAGTTGCGCAGCTTCAGAAAGGTATTGTCCATCTCATAAAGCTGTACCGAGTTGAAAGCAAGCAGGGGATCAACCTGCTCGGGGATATAAACAACCATCCGCAAGCGGGTTGTATCGGTTGCCGCTCCATCGCTTACCACTACCATAAGGTGATGAGCGCCTGTTTGTGTGGAATCGGGAGTCCATAGTAATTGATCGCCGGCAATGCTCAGTCCCAGTGTATCCTCTGGCAGATAAAAGCTTAGAGCGTCACCATCGGCATCAAAAGCCTGTAATGAATATTGTGCTTCGCGGCCTTCAACAAAAACAAAGGTACTGTCACGATCCATGGTGAAAAATGGCGGATTGTTCTTTTCCTGGCTTGTGAGGATTACTGTTTCGGGATTACTGGCTGAACTGTAGGTGCCATTGTCATTAATAAATTCAGCCCAGATTTTATAACCACGACCGGGAGTCAGATCGGTGATGAAAACATAATTGGTATCGATTACAGCAGTCTGCCTGGTTACAGCAGTTGAGATGTCGCGGTAGTATACCATTGTTGCATAGATAAAACCGGTATTGTGATGATCCCATGAAACCATAACCGAATCTCCCACCTGAAAGGCACTCAGATTTTCAGGAGAAAAGATATTGGGATCATTTTCCACCCATATGGAGCCGGGCGCATATTGCAGAACCGGGGCATTTTTACCATCATCAATACGGGTATAGATAAAATACTCGCCGTTGTCCACATCTGCATTGTTCCATGTAAAATTGAGTGTGGCATTGTTGATCACGGTAAACTGGTTGATCAGGGTGCCGTTAAACTCGCGATTGTGCGTATTGTAATACACCTCCACATTCAAGGTATCACTATGATCATTGAGGATAAGGGATATCTCATTGTTGCGGGTTTTGCGGTCTTCGGGCTGATTGACCATGGCTGTGGGGGCCTGATCCAGTGCCTGGGTAAACACACTGACATCACCGTCATAATCGGTAAAAAAGTCCCATTCGCCAGATATGGGCAGGTTGATGACCATTACGCACATTGCTGCTTCTTCAAAACATTCATACTTTTCCCACGTGTGGTCATAATACACGCTGTCGGGGCTCATTACGGTAAAATCAAACATTCCGTATTCAATGGTGTCATTGGCACTGATCATGATGGATGCGGTATTTTCGGGAACCATAAATTTTTCAAAGTGGTTGCCGTCCCTGGTACCTTTAAACAATTTTACCATGCGGTTATAGTTGGTTCCGATGTAGTAATCAAAACCGCTTCCGTATTCCAGACGTTGTGCCAGGGAAAGCGTACCCAGCTTTCCCGCTTTTACCCACACCAATGACTGCATGCTGGTATTGCTGATATCGATCTGTGCAGAGCCGATATGACGGTTTCCTGCCCAGGAGATCCAGCACAGCCAGGGTCGGAAAAATGAACAGTGGATATTGGGCGTTTTTACGGTCATAAGCCCCGAACCGGTAAACTGAGTGCCCTTTAAACCGGCATAAATATCTCCCCTGAGAATGCCCATGTAGGCAAGGTAATAGACCTCAAGGCTGATAGACTTCTGAGGTCTGTTATATTCAAAGGAGCTGCCCCCTGCATCAATACCAAATATGGTAACATTTCCTCCCCCCCTGAAAACATCCATGGGTTGTATCATAACATTCCCGGTTAAGGTTACCGGTGAAAAGCCAGGACCGGGTTGAATGTCAACGGTAGCGTCAAGGAACCAGTTTCCGGTAGCCAGGTCATGTACACCTCCCTGCATATAGGTAATAAATAATCCTGTCGTAAATATAGGGATGTTGGTTGAAAACCCAATTTCCAGGCTATTCAATGCTCCTGACACAAACTCTATACCCATGTAGATCTTCAGTGTTGAGATTTTTCTGGTTTGCATTTTCTCAATGAGTTCTCCCATGGTCATTTCAGTAAGATAATCGCCATATTCATCTCTTACTACAACCTTGGTGGTATCGGATGATGGATCTTTATCTTTTTTTTCAGAGGAGATCTTCAGGGTGAGGTTTCCGCCAAACACCTGGTTGTCTGAATAATAATAAAGATTCAGGTTTTCAATACCTACAGGACCCAGGTTTGCACTTAAATTGCTGATGTTGATCTCAATGTTTTCAGAACCCCCAACAGTGTAAACAAAAGTTGCAGAAATATAATCCAGCAGGTTTTTGGTGGGAAGACCAAGAGACAGATAGCGTTCAAAGACCACATCTACCGGATAAGGCAGATCGGGAATGGTTTTTACCACCACATCATTGGTTGAAGGTGGCAAGATCAATGCTGCTGCTTTAACGGGAAAACCGCCTATCAAAGAGGGCGTAGGGAAAAAAGAGCCGGGACCAGCGGCATACAAGCCATAATCATTGTTTTTTGCAAACAGACTGAATGTATGACCTCCATCCGAAATATATTTATCCTCCCCGTCCACATCAGGCACATAAATAGTCCCTGAGCCGGAGATCCACTTTGTTGCGGGTTGCCGCATATCCACAATGAGCTCGCCACCAAAAAACAGCTTTTCGTTTATATTGACATTGCCCGTAAGTTTAAAAAAATTGGTGGGGCCTTCTGATACATGAACTGCATTGGCGGTGAGGTACTGATTTATTTTTATGGTAACGCTATCGGAAGGATTCAGCATCACATCCAGGGTCTGATCTGCTTCTCCGGTAACGGTTACACTTTGTGTCAGGGTATGGAACCCCGGTTTGGCAACATAAAGTGTGTACGTGCCGGTACCGGCAGGTCCCAGCTCAAAATTGCCATTCTCATTGCTGTACACTTCAAAATGCTGACTGTGCCCGGTAAGCTGGATATAGGCCGCATCAATACCCGACCCGTCAGAAGCATCTGTAACAGTACCTGCCAGAAGTTCCAGACGGGTGTCAATTGTGTAATTATCAGAATAACCTATCAGGGTTTCCTGGGCATTGCAAATGTTTGCTGCAAAAAGAAGCGTTGCAAAAATTACGGGGGTAACTATCAGGGTTTTCATCTGTCTCTTTTTTGTGGTTTTGGGATACATTGTATAGGATTAATCACGAATGCAGCGAATGCTTAAGGAAAGATTTGTAGAGGGTGTGATCTGGTATAACCCTCCGGAATAATATTCCAGCTTCCGGCCAAATGCCTGTCCACCCTCCGTCATAGTCGAAGACCACCAATAAGCATGGGCTCCTAAATCATAGCACCCATCTCCACCAAATGATCTGCCACCCGGCAGAGCCGAAAAGCCAAAGTCATCGGAGCCGTAAAAAGTATGATGGCACTCGTCATTATAAAAATCATCCCACCGTGGGTGATCCTCTGTAGCGCAGGGTTCACCTAAGGGTGAATTGACCTGCCGGCAGGATTTTAATGCTTTGGCAACGCCATCCAGTTCACACCACCAGTTTGATAATCCATGTTCATTCATTAAATACTCCAGCAATATCTGCCACTCTGCATCGCTGGGCAAGTGCCATCCTGCCGGGCAAACTCCCTGCACGCCACTGGGTATTGTATTGCTGGACTCCTGGCCTGCCATGGCCCACTCCCATGAGTACAACCTGCCATAACTTTCGCAAAAAATATCACCCTCATAATACTCATCATAGCATAAACTAAGCTCGGCCGCATAATTCAGATTCTCCTTCATCCAGCACTGATCGCCGATCAATACCGTGTTATACACGTTACCATCCCGCTCATCGGTAAAGAAAGGAAGGTCCGGACAAGGAGTGCCGCTACCTATAACCGGAATGGCTATGATCTTTAGCTTTGCCTCTTCGCTAAAGGTGTCGGGAAAGCTGCTGTAAGCATGCCATACCAGATGATGGAGCACTCCCGGCGATAAAGGACCGTTTAAACTATCCACATAGGCGGCGTTAATGGGAATATAGGTCTGCCCATTGTCAAGACTGGCCTCCAGATAAACATTGTATAATGCTTCTTCTCCGCTCAGGAAAAACAGGATATCCATCATCCCGCTCCCGTCGGTACGTTGCTGCACGGAAATGCTGGTGATGCTACCCGATTGGGCAATAGCCTGAAAGCTCATGCAGGCAATTAGCATGGATAGAATAGCTGTTCGTTTCATAGGATTGGATTTTATGATTTTCTCCCTGGTTGCTGAATCAGCAAAAGGGGCAATTTAATCAATTGAATGGCAGATAAGGGTAACCGTAAAAGAATGGTAGTCGAGAAGCTCCTTGTGGGAGGAAAAACAAACAATCTCTGATCAGTATAGGTAACTGGATAAAAATGAATGCGGACAGATCCTCTTCAAATCCCTGTATAGCTTTGTTTTCCTTGGTTTATAAAAAGCATTTGGAGAATCTGCTTGTAAATGTCGTTAAATTTATTTAAACGACCAAATAAAACATAGCTTTTTCTCCACCAAATAATCTTAGAGTCCGGATTATACCGCACCCTCCGAAAAAAGAATTGCCAAAGCGCTCCACATGCTTATTTGGACAGTCATCCAACAGATTTTAGATAACCTGACCTAATCTTCTGCACCTGAGACGATGCAATCCTGAACTTTTTCAAGGGTTTCGGTTTTATCTGCCAGCACCACCAGAACATCATTTGCTTCAATTACCGTTGAACCACCGGGCGTAATAAACTGGCCGTCGCGTTTAATGATGGCAATGATCGTATTTCTGGGAAAATGCAGGTCCACAATCTTCTTTTTAACAGCGTAGCAATCAGGTGAAACCACAAGTTCCTTCATGGTGTCTTTGGGGTAATCAGAAATGAATTTCTCCACATCTGATACAGGTTTTACCCTTTCGGGCAATGCCACATGCAACCATTTTGCAAATAAAGAAAGGGTGGTTCCCTGAATTAATACCGATGTAACGGAGATAAAAAATACAATATTGAAGATCATGCTCGCTTTATCGATTCCGGCTATTAACGGATACGTAGCAAATACAATGGGTACTGCCCCCCTAAGTCCAACCCATGAAATGTATAACCTTCGTCTCATCTTCATCCGGAAAAATACCAGGCTCAGCAATACACTCACTGGCCTTGCCACCAGAATCAGAAACACTGAAATCAACAATCCAATGCCCATGAAGGGTACCACCTGAGTTGGAAAAACCAGCAACCCAAGTGTAAGGAAGAGCACAATCTGCATAAGCCAGGCCAAACCATCATACATTTTCATGATGGCTTTTTTATGTATTAAATCCTGATTACCAAGATACACCGCACTGATATAAATGGCCAGAAAGCCGTTTCCTCCTACAAAGTCGGTGGCAGAAAAAATAATAAACATCAATGCAATGGACAAAACGGGGTATAACCCTTCAAACCCAAGATTGCTTTTATTGATGATAAATTTGCTGAGCCTTCCAAAACCATAACCTGCCAGTCCACCTACTAACATTTGCTGCAGAAAAATGGGTATAACCGTAACAATATTGTGGTCCTGATTGACTACAAGAGTAAGGAATACAATTACCAGCACATAAGCCATGGGGTCGTTACTTCCGCTTTCCATCTCCAGTGTAGCCCTCAGGTTGGCTTTTAATGCCAGACTTTTGGAGCGTAGGATAGAGAATACTGCAGCAGCATCGGTTGATGATACAATGGAGCCCAGCAACATACTTTCGTAAATGGTAAAATCGGTGATCAACCATACAAATGTACCCAGAGAAAGGGCAGTGAGCAAAACCCCCAGGGTTGACAACACAACCCCCTGCCGGATAATAGGTTTCACCGTTTTCCAGTTGGTATCCAGTCCCCCTGAAAAAAGAATAAAGTTAAGGGAAACAATGCCTATAAATTGTGCAACCTGCGGGTCACTGAATTTGATCCCCACGATACCATCGGAACCTGCAAGCATGCCAATGCCCAAAAACAACAATAAGGTAGGTACTCCAAAACGGTAAGAGGTTTTGCCTGCAATGATACTTAAGAAAAGCAATAAAGAACCTATTAACAGTATATTCTCAATGGTTATAATCATTTACCTTGCTTAATCGTTTACTTAACAAAAATACTTATACTCTTTTAACAGAAAAATTACAAAATGGTTGCATTAATAAAAAAATTACTTCAGTATTCTTTAAACCGCTAAAAACCACCAACAGAACCGTTTAAATCATACTGCTATAATTCTCAAAACCACTTCATCTTCCTGAAATACAAAATCATGCCCAGGAAAATCATAGCAAAAAGCATCCATACGCCCAGGTATCCATACTTCCACTCCAGCTCAGGCATGTGAGTGAAATTCATACCATATACCCCGGCCAGGAAAGTGAGTGGAATAAAAATGGTGGCCACGATGGTTAACGTTTTCATAACCTGGTTCTGACGGTGCCCCTGAATGGAAAAAAACAGATTGGTGCTGCTTTCCAGGGAGGCCAGCAGCATATCGCAACTATCGAGAAGGGTAAGGCATAGATCTTTGATTTCCAGAAAATATTTAATATGCCTCTGGCTGATGAACCTGCACTCTCCCCGTTCAACCATCATGGCAAACTCCTTGATAGGCAAAATAGATTTTTTGATATAATGTACAAATTTTTTATGCCCTTCAATCATTTGCAACACTCCGGGAGAAGGGATTCTGCGCGTGTCAGTAAAGTTCAGTTTTTCCACATCATCATCCAGTTTGCTCAGGGTTCTAAAATAATTATCCAGTATTGATTCCAACAGAGCATACAGCAGATAATCAGCCCCTCTTTCCCTGATTATGCCTTTATCCTCCCTGAGCCGATACCTGAGGTGTGCAAAATAATCGGCTTTACGCTCCTGGAAAGACAGAAGAAAGTTCTCTCCGAAAACAAAACTGATTTGTTCTGAGATAACTTCACTTTGAGAAGGTAAAAGAGATTTAAGAGTGAGGAAGGAAAAATTGTCGAACTCCTGGTATTTGGGTCTTTGGTTTACATCCAGAATGTCCTGTATAACAAGGCTGTGAATATCCTGTTTTCTGCAAATGGACTCAATTACATCCGTATCATGGATACCATGAATATTCAACCACCAGGTATTATCATCCTTTTCAAATTTAGGTAAGTCTTCGGGTGAAATACCCACAATTTCTTCACATGACTGTTTTTTGTAAGTAAACAGCTGGATCTCCTGTTGCTCAACAGGCTGAACCCCTGTAAAAACAAACTTCCCGGGATCTTGCTCCTTCCTGTCGAGCAAACTGAATTGTCTGAAAAGTTTTAAATATTCCATTTAGTGTTTACCGTTTCTTCTTCACATTCAAATAACAAAGCTGCATTTTTTATGCATTGCTTTTAACAACAAATG
>SLIL01000419.1 GCA_007135645.1 Bacteroidales bacterium | reverse complement strand
TGGAAAAAAGCAGTCAACACAGGAAAATTTTCATTAAAACCGAGTATCGGCTTGAAGGCATTGATACATCTGAAATTTTGTTTGTGGAAGGGATTGGCGATTACCGAAAGATTGTTACTCCAGAAAAAACCATCCTTACATTGCAAAACTTTAAGGAAATAACCAGCCTGCTGCCACAGGAAAAGTTTCGCAGGGTGCATAATTCCTTTATTGTTTCGCTGGATAAAATCGACAAGATTGAAAGAAAAAGGATTTACATCAGGGATCAGATAATTCCCGTAAGCGATTCATACTATAAAGATTTTCTGAGTGGATTAAATCCCTGAGATTAATGTTTTACGGTCATTCGGTAAAACTTTGCATCTGTGTATTCTGATTCTCAATTATCCTTAAAAGAATAAACCATTTAAAAATACTCCGATATGAAATTAAAAATCAACCCCCAGGCTAAAAATAAAGTTGTATTATTGATAGGATTGATCTTTATTTTAACCGTTTCATCCTGTGTGAGCCCACATTACAGGCAAGATAAGTCGCATGAACCACCAGGAAAATTTGAACCGATACCGATTGAACGGGCGAATGGGATTTTTGCAACAATTGGGTATTCGCCATCCTCAGATTATACTGACATTGAGCTGGAGACGGAACCGGCAATAACTCCGGGAGATATTAAGGAAATCCGTAAAAGTTTCCTGTATTCAGGCACATATGCAAAAATTGAGTTGGAACTAACCCAAGAAGGTGCGCGAAAATTCCATATGCTGACAAAGGAAAATATTGGCAAGCCTATAGCAATTGTGGTGGATAACCAGAAAGTGGGAATGCCCATGGTAATGGCTGCCATTGTTGAAGGAAGAGTCAGCATTGCAGGGGGCTACGCGGAAGATGAAATTGACAGATTGATAAAGATTTTAAAGGAAGAAATCAGCCAGCAATAATCCAAAAAGCCTTTTCTTTTTTCGATAATTACTCATAAATATGTATAACCGGGCCTCCTGTTGATTGACTTAAATATTCCATCTGACATTGCAAAAGTTTATATATTTGTTGATATAAATGCACTTAGGCAAAAGTTGTGCAAAATAAAAGTCTGATTATCGATAAATGACGAATATAAACTTTGTTATCTCAACATGACCTCCGTTGCTTTTATTGATACCGAAATTGAGCCAACGAGCGGAAAAATTCTTGACATTGGAAGTGTTAAAGGAGATGGTAGTACTTTTCATAAACCTTCGGTGGCTGAGTTCATCCAGTTTTTATCCGAAACTCAATTCATTTGTGGGCACAACATCCTCAACCATGACTTAAAGTTTATTGGCAAAGCCATTGCAAAGGCAGGTATAAGTCCGGCAAATATTATTGACACTTTGTTTCTGTCTCCGCTACTTTTTCCTGCCAGGCCCTATCATGCACTGTTAAAAGATGATAAACTCCAATCGCATGAGCTGAATAATCCATTAAATGATTCCATCAAAGCGAAAGATCTGTTTTATGATGAAGTTGCCGCTTTCAGACATACTGATGAAACCTTAAAGCAAATTTTCTACCTGCTTTTGAAAGAAAAGAAGGAGTTCGATTCATTTTTCCGCTTCATAGCCTATTCAACCCAACACATCGAGCTTGAAATAATGATCCGGGGAAAGTTTGAAAATGAAATTTGCCAGCAAGCCAATCTGTCTAAGATAATTGAAGAACAGCCGATCGAACTGGCTTATTGCTTATCTCTTGTAAACTCATTTGCCCACCATAAAAAAATCCATTCCATCACCCCACCCTGGGTGCTGAAAAATTATCCGGAAGTTGAACGCATCATGTTCAATCTACGCAGCAAACCATGCATCAGTGGTTGTACTTATTGCAACAATGCTTTAGACGTACATAAAGGGTTGAAAAGCTTTTTTGGGTTTGATTCTTTCAGGACTTACGGAGGTGAACCTTTGCAGGAGAGAGCGGTAAAAGCAGCAATAGATAACAAATCAATTCTGGTTGTTTTTCCTACGGGTGGAGGAAAGTCAATCACATTTCAGGTTCCTGCTTTAATGAGCGGAGAAAATGCAAGAGGATTAACCGTAATCATTTCTCCTTTGCAATCACTGATGAAAGATCAGGTGGATAATCTTGAAAAAATGGGAATCACAGAAGCCGCAACCATAAATGGGTTGCTCGACCCCATTGAAAGAGCCAAATCGTTTGAAAGAGTGGAAGATGGTTCTGCCTCCATTCTTTATATTTCACCCGAATCATTGCGGTCAAAAACCATTGAACGATTGATTCTGGGAAGAAAAATTACCCGCTTTGTAATTGACGAAGCACACTGTTTCTCCTCATGGGGACAGGATTTCAGAGTTGATTATTTATTCATAGGCGATTTCATCAGAACCATTCAGGAAAAGAAAAATCTTACAGATGGAATTCCTGTTTCCTGCTTTACGGCTACGGCCAAGCAAAAGGTTATCGAAGATATCCGCTATTACTTCAAAGAAAAGCTTTCTCTTGATTTTGAGCTGTTTACTTCAAAACAATCGAGAACAAATCTTCAGTATAAGGTTTTTGAGAAGGGTAACGAAGAAGAAAAGTATCAGGCAGCAAGGGATTTGATAGAAGAGAAGAATTGTCCCACAATCATCTATGTATCCCGAACATATAAAGCCTACAAGCTTGCAGAAAGACTTCAGCAGGATGGATATGAAGCAAGACCCTATCACGGAAAAATGAATAAGGAGGAGAAAACGAAAAATCAGGAAGCTTTCATAAATGGGGACGTATCGATCATGGTTGCAACTTCTGCTTTTGGGATGGGGGTTGACAAGAAAGATGTTGGCATGGTCATTCATTATGAAATTTCTGATTCCCTGGAGAACTACATTCAGGAAGCAGGAAGAGCAGGTCGGGATGAAAACATTGTAGCAGATTGTTTTGTCTTGTTCAATGAAGAAGACCTTAGCAAACATTTCATCCTGCTGAATCAGACGAGGTTATCTGTTAAGGAAATTCAGCAGGTTTGGAAAGCCATAAAAAGCATTACAAAGTTCCGCTCCAAAGTATCAAACTCTGCCCTGGAGATTGCAAGGAAAGCGGGCTGGGATGATAATGTAGTAGAGATTGAAACAAGGGTTACAACAGCCATTGCTGCACTGGAAGATGCCGGCTATTTGAAGCGTGGACAAAATATGCCCAGGATTTTTGCCAACAGTATCCTTTCCAGAAATGCTCAGGAGGCTATTGATAAAATCATGGTTTCTGAAAGATTTGACGATAAGCAAAAACAAAATGGCATACGGATTATCAAAAAACTTTTCTCCAGCAAAAGCAAAAAACATTCAAACGATGAATCCGCCGAATCAAGAATTGATTATATCAGCGACCATCTGGGGATTGTAAAAGGGGAGGTGATAAGTATTGTGAACCTTCTTCGTGAAGAAAAGATCCTGGCTGATACAAAAGACCTGACAGCTTTCATCAAAAAAGGGGAAAACAAAAACCGCTCTCTGAACATTCTTACTTCATTCAGCAAGATGGAGAAATTCCTCCTTCCTGTAATTGAAGAACAAGAAAAAAACTTTAACATCAAAGAACTGAACGAAGGGGCTGAAGCCAAAGGTCTCGGGGATGTAAGCACTCACAGAATAATAACGATCATTAATTTCTGGGCCATTAAGAACTGGATCAAGCGCAAAAATCTGGAGTATTCAAAAAATCATATTGTGATACTTGCCCTTCACCCTCAGCATCTTTTGCAGGAAAAACTGGAAAAGCGGCATGAATTGTCACGGTTTATTGTTGATTTTCTTTATGAAAAAACAAAGCTGATTATTCCAGCAGAAGAAGACAAAAAAGATGAGGTGTTGGTTGAGTTTTCTGTACATGAATTAAAAAATGCATTTGAAAACTCACTGGCAAGCTTTGGTGAAAAGGTTACCATTGAGGATGTTGAGGATGCGCTGTTTTACTTGTCCAGGATTGAAGCAATCAAAATCGAAGGAGGTTTTATGGTCGTTTATAATCAACTGACCATTGAAAGACTGGAGGAGGATAATCTTAAAAGATATACCAAAGATGATTATCAGAAGCTTCATCAGTTTTACGAAAGCAAAGTTCAGCAGATTCATATCGTTGGGGAATATGCCAGGAAGATGATCAGCGACTACAAAGATGCTTTGCAATTTGTGGAAGATTATTTCCAGCTGAACTATGGCTCATTTCTTAAAAAGTATTTTCCGGGCAGCAAAGTTGATGACCTCAAACTCAGAATTACCCCCCGGAAATTCAAACAACTGTTCGGGGAGTTATCGCCAACACAACTAAAGATCATAAAAGACAGTGCAGCAAAATATATTGTAGTTGCTGCTGGTCCGGGAAGTGGCAAGACCAGGGTGCTGGTGCACAAACTTGCTTCTCTGCTCCTGATGGAAGATGTAAAGCATGAGCAGTTGCTTATGGTGACTTTCTCCAGGGCAGCGGCAACAGAATTCAAGATACGATTGCTGAAGTTAATTGGCAATGCGGCCAACTATATTGAAATTAAAACCTTTCACTCTTATTGCTTCGATTTGCTTGGCAAAGTGGGTAGTCTTGAAAAGTCTGGTGAGATCATAAAGAAGACCGTAGAAAAAATTAGAAACAAAGAAGTTGAAACCAGCCGGATTACCAAGACAGTTCTGGTAATTGACGAGGCTCAGGATATGGACGAAGATGAGTTTAACCTGATCAATGCCTTGATGGAGCAGAATGAAGAAATGAGAGTGATTGCCGTGGGTGATGACGACCAGAACATTTTTGAATTCAGAGGGTCCAGTTCAAAATACCTTGAACAGTTTATCCAAGTAAATAAGGCGGTAAAACACGAGTTGGTTGAAAATTACAGAAGCAAAAAGAATCTTGTTGATTTTACTAATCAGTTTGCACAAAGTATTCGTAACCGATTGAAGAATACACCAATCATTCCAAAACAAACCGATAATGGGCGGATAAAATGGGTTCGTTATAAAAGCGACAATCTCATAACTCCGGTTGTAAATGACATACTCTCCACCGGCCTTACGGGCACTACATGTGTGCTTACAAAAACCAATGATGAAGCCTTGCAAGTCACAGGATTACTTTTGAGAAAAGGCATGCATGCAAAGTTGATCCAAACCAATGACGGTTTCAGTTTGTATGATCTTTCGGAAGTCAGATACTTTTTGGAGCAATTAAGCTTCGCGGATGAGGGTTTCACAATTAGTGAAGAGGTCTGGATTACTGCGAAACGAGAACTGGTAAACAGGTTTCGCAACAGCAATAAGCTGGAGGTTTGTTTAAACATCATCAGGGATTTTGAAGCCACAAACCCCAAAAAGATGTATAAATCAGATCTGGAGGTATTCATTCGTGAATCCCGGTTGGAGGATTTATGCAGTTACAACTCAGAAACAATCCTTGTTTCCACCATACACAAAGCAAAAGGGAAAGAGTTTGATAATGTTTTTCTGATGATTGAAAACTTTAACCCTGCCACCGATGAAGCCAAACGACTGTTGTATGTTGCAATGACGAGAGCCAGAAAGAATTTATCCATTCATCTGAACTCCGGTTTTCTCGAACATATTTTTGCAGAGAATCTGGAGCGAATAGAGGACAATGCACCCTATCCTGCGCCGAAAGAGTTGGTAATGCATTTGACTCATAAAGATGTCTGGCTTGATTATTTTATAAATAGACAATATCCGGTTAATCAATTATCCAGTGGAGATAATTTGACTTTGAAGGGTGATGAATGTTTGAACGCAAAAGGGCAATCCGTTTTAAAATTCTCCAGGCAGTTTATCAGTCAGATGGAATCAATGAAAGAGAGAAACTATGAACTGAAAAGTGCAAAGGTAAATTTTATTACTTACTGGCTCAAAGAAGAAGAAAATAAAGAAGTGAAAATTATATTGCCTGAACTATGCTTTGAGAAACAGCAACCAGAAGGTGTTTGAAAGTGATTCAGACAAGGTATAGTTTGAAAAGGTAATTTTAACTATAGCTCATTATCCGGTTGCTGCCATTCGATTCTCAAAACCATTTTTTTGTACTATTGATAAGTATCGCTAAATTTATACCCAAATACAAAATTGAGTGCACGCTGAAAAGTCTTTTTTTGTAATATTGAAAGAAAATCCCTTGATAACTCGCACAAATTAAATAGGTTGCGATCTCCCCCTCTTAGGGGGTTGGGGGGTATTGTACTTTCTCAGATGGGCTCAAAATTGAACTACGAAATTTTTCATCAAAAAAACAGGGAGGTAATAGTATGGCAGTAAAACACAAAAGACTTGGAAAGCACGGTGTACTCGTGAGCAATCTATGCCTGGGTACCATGAACTTTGGGTGGCATACCAGCGAAGAAGATAGTTTCAAGATCATGGACCGCGCGTTGGAGCTGGGCATCAACTTTTTCGATACGGCTGATGTGTATGGCTGGTCAGTAGAGCATGGTCTAACGGAAGAGATCATCGGCCGGTGGCTCGCCCAGGGCGGCGGACGACGGGACGCTATTGTGCTGGCAACAAAGGTTTACAATCCGGTGGATCGCAAGGCAAATCTGCCTGAAGTGAATAGTGATGGTAGAAGCCTGAGTGCCTATAAAATCCGCAAGCATTGCGAGGGAAGTTTAAAGCGAATGCAAACCGACTGGATAGATCTGTATCAGATGCATCACATAGACCGTGATTGTCCATGGGATGAAACATGGCAAAGTTTTGATGCACTGGTTAAGCAAGGGAAAGTGGTGTATGTGGGTTCGAGCAATTTCGCAGGCTGGGATATTGCCACTGCATGCCAGGAAGCTTCCAAACGGGGCCTGATGGGACTGGTGAGCGAGCAGAGTATTTACAATCTGGACAACCGGATGCTTGAGCTTGAAGTCATTCCCGCTTGCCGGCATTATGGCTTGGGGCTTATACCCTGGAGTCCGCTGGCAGGTGGACTTCTGGGCGGGGCACTTGGTAAATACAAGGACGGCAGGCGCCACGATAAAGAACATGTGAAACAGGTGGAAAAAAAGCGTGACCAGCTTGAGAAATACGAAAAGCTTTGCAAAAAAATTGGTCACCCTCCCGGAGAGGTAGCCCTGGCATGGTTGCTTCATAACCCGGTTGTAACAGCACCCATTATCGGCCCCCGCACCCTCGATCAGCTTGAAAGTGCTGTTAGGGCTGCAAGCATTCAACTGGATGAGGAAATACTTAAAAAACTTGACGAGATTTTCCCCGGCCCAGGTGGCGAAGCACCTGTGGCGTATGCATGGTAGATTTCAGTTGTAGGAAACACACAATCTGAATTAATCGGGCTAAAGATTATCTTGTCCTGAATATCCCTCTCTTATAACATAATTGTAAAATGATCAGGCCAGGAATTACCCTGGTCTGTTCTATTGCTTTTCGCCATTGAATAAGTATTGAGCGAGAAATAATTTGACTATTTTTGCCCTTTAACTCTGCTTTCATTTAAATTCCTTAAACATGGAAAACATAAAAACGAGATTTATCCTTTCGCTGGTTGTATTGTCAGGCTTGCTGGTGTTGGGCACCGGCAGTTTGTGCCAGGCTTCCGGATCTTCTGAGAAATTTACTGTCAGTCTGGTTAAGGCCGAAAATGGTACTTACAACATCACCCCGTCTATTCCTGATGATGGCAATGTGGCAGCAGGTACCGTACTTACGATTACTGCCATTCCCGACAGTGGTTACAGCCTCGACTGTATATACTATACCGTGCAGGGTGGTATGTGGGGAACCACCAGTTATGAATACTTCGTGCCGGAAGCCAGGATCACAGTTGATCAGGACATGCAGGTGGGGGCTATTTTTATTGAGTCTTCACTGGTTGAAAATATCAACGTTACACACGATGTAGTGTTTGCCCAGCCTGGTGTTAAACCTCTTAAGTATGATGTGTTTTCGCCCAAAGGTGCCCGGAATTTACCCGCTATCATTATCGTTCACGGGGGTGGCTGGTCATCCAACAATGAGGACATTATGCGGGGCCTTGCCCGTGAACTGGTAAAGGGAAATCAATATGTTGTGTTTAGTATCGACTACCGCTGGATCAATACCCTGGATGGAGATGCTGAGCCCAATCACATGCATGATCTGATCAATGATGTATTTGGTGCCATAGCCCATATTCAGGAACATGCTGCTGAGTATGGTGCTGATCCCACCCGTATTGCCGTTACCGGCGACAGTGCCGGCGGCCATTTGTCTGCTGCAGCTGCCCTGCTTAGCCCCCTTATTGGCGACAGGGGATTTGGAGAAAAAGATGGGATATATGAATACCTGCCCACCTATATGCCAAAGGGCAAGAGCGTGAAACAGGTGCGCGAAGAGATCACCCGGGCTATAAAAGCCGCTGCTCCCAGCTATGGCCCCTTTGATGCAGCGGATTTTTCAGGGTTCCTGGCACAAACTGACCAGGGTTACCTTGATGCCATTTCGCCCATTAACCATATACCCCATGTTTCGGAGCGTGCCATTCCCCATTTTATGGTACGCGGCACAAGGGATTTTCTGATTTCCCACGAAATGGTGCAAAATTACACTGACCTGCTGAAAGCAGCCGGGCAGAGAGCGGTTTATGTGCAGGTGGAAGATGCAGGGCATGCTTTTTTTGACTGGAAGCCCGATGCCCGCACAAGGGATGAGTTTGCCAGGTTCGGTGTACCCTGGGCCGAAGAAATGAAAGCATTTTTTGATTCGGTGTTTTATGAGTAGCATCGCAATTTCATGAGCATCCATATTTTGGAAATGCAGATGATGTGAATGCGAAGTATCAATCATTTTCGCAGATAGGTCGGTGTACCTTTTCAATTAAAATGAACCTAAACTTTGCCCATGGGCTTTAAGGATTAAAATCCTGGGTTACTCCACCGGCCTGAAAAACACCTTGTACCGGTATTGTTGCGGGTAGGTTCGATAGTTTTCACGTGCTGTTACCGACGTGCCGCCCACGCCCGTAACCCTATGGTCAATGTGCAGGGTAGGCCTTTTTGCCCGCCTGAGTTGATAGGGGTACCAGGTTGATGTAAGGTTTTCGTAGGGGTCTATGGCCAGGTTGAATAGCTGATCGCCATAAATGGCCATTCTGGGGCCTTCATTGTGCTCAAGGATGGCCCAGCGCACATCGGCCCGATTGTCGAAATCCTGCGGAATAATGTAGGGAAAATCAATGTCAGCAATCTTTATGCTGTACAGCCCATTCTTAGCCCCGGTTTTGCGGTCGGGGTAAGTCTCGAAGGGCCCCCTGCCCAGCCATTGGAAGCTTTCTACAGCGGGTGCCAGTTCCCATGCAAGGCCTGCTTTCTGTAGCCACTGCACGTGACGCCTTGGCCAGCCGGGTATTTCAATGTAGGAGTCAAGTGTGTGTTCCAGTTCA